>VMDM01000017.1 GCA_008080815.1 Candidatus Nitrosopumilus sp. | reverse complement strand
TTTGGAGCTGCTTTTTTAGCTGCAGTTTTTCTCTTTGGAGCGGCTTTGCGTTTTGGTGCTGCCTTTCTCTTTGGAGCTGCTTTTTTAGCTGCATTTCTCCTACGAGTTGCTGCTGCTTTTCTTTTTCTTGCAGCAGCTAATTTTTCTGCTTCAGCTGCTTTTTTAGCTGCATTTCTCTTTCGAGTTCTTGCTGCTTTTTTAGCTGCTTCAGCTCTTTTGGCTTTAGATATTGCCATATTTTTTTCAAAAAATTATACATGTTATATGGTATCAGTCACAAAAAATTGCTTAATTCTTTGTAAAAATTGACTATTTTTTTGTAATTTTTTGATTTCCGATCAACAATTTGTCAAACAAATCACTGCTGTATCTACTGTTGATTGATCTTTTTGAGGTCTAATGATTACTTTGTAAACTTTTTCTTCATCAAATGGGATATCAAATTGTGTAGTTTTTTCAACTGGTTTGTTTGGTTCTAACCATTCTAAAAGAAGATCTTTTGATGAAAATTCACCATAAACTGCTTGATGTTTTTGATCTTTTTCGTCAACTATGTAGAATTGTCCACCAGATAGCAAGGTTTTTTCTTCATCACCAATGTATTTTGCAGTTATTCCAATCATCACAAAGATATTTTCAGGTTTTGTATCTTTATCCCCTTCATGTGTTCCTTCAAATGTAATCACATATTCCACAGGTCCAACTGTAAATGTCTCACCTGCTGTAGTTTCTATAAAATTAGTCTGATATTGTGTATACATGAACATTGCAACTGCCATGGATGCAATGATTGCTCCAACCACTATTACTGCCCCTAATCCTGCCACAAAAAGGGCTTGTTTTTTTGGTATATAGTTGCAACTCATTTTAAGAATATTTTGTTCAAAAAATGAGGGTTTTTGCAAATATTTCGATGGTTGATTTTTTCCAAAAATCTCGAAAAAATCATTTTTTTCAAATTTTTTATCAATTTATGACTGATTTTAAGGGGGTTTAGCACTCAGGCACGAATTAAAAAAGATTGGTATGTTTTTCTGTGACATCTTGGTGGTTTGAGGGTTGGTTTTTCTATCTAGGCATGTCTGTTAAACCCCCCCAAAAAATGACGATTTTCCAAAAAATCACTTACTGCCTAAACCCTGAAAATCATATGGGGGGTTTAACATCTAGGCGTAAATCTGATTCTTGAGTAATTTTTGAACATAATTGATTATTTTTGATATTGTTCAAATTAGATATTTTTTCCAAGTCTTTATGCCTAATGAATTTAGAAAGTATGCTAAATTTGTCTCAAAAAAGGGGGGTTATTTTGAATAAATTATGCCCTAAAACGTCTTTAAGAGAAATCTAGAAGTCTTTTCATTCATTTCTGATACTTGGTTAATTGCATCAAAAATTCCCGGCTGGTTAATTTTTTCAGGTTTATCTAAAACCACATAGACTCCTATCTTCTGTTTACCATCTTCTGTAATCATTTTATGAATTGCTTGAATTGAATAACAGAATTCACCCACTTTTTTATCAAATTTTTCTTTCTCATCTTTACTAAATCCCAATAATCTTGAAATTTGATTATTTTTCATTATGACTTTGGAACCTACGACTAAAACTCCTGGTTGAGATTTTGGTTCAAAAATTTCGATTGGAACTCCGTTTTCACCTGCATGATTAATTTTAATCAAAAATGAGTTATCATCACTTTTTTCTTCGCTAAATTTTAGTCCTTCATGAATTAACCATCTTTCAACACTATCTCTATGATTCATTTTATTTCTCTTTGAGTTTTTAATCGGTTTTAAAAAATATTAGCATCAAAATACGATTATTTCTAAATTCGAATTTAGAAATATCTTAATTTTTGTGCCTAAACGTTAACACTCAGACCTGACTCAAATTCTGGAATTGAACCTATAATGATAAGATTGAAAATAATCCCAACTGCCATCATTGCCAACCCTAGATACAAGCAGTTTTTGGCTTTTGGAGGATCATCTGTTCTTAGAACAAAATATGCAATGATGCCCCCGATTAATCCTAAAAATATTGGTAATAGAAACCAGGCACTACTTCTTTGACGTGAAACATAACCCATAATTTTACTAATTATTAGCTACTTTTTTTTGTAACTGTGTAATCTCAATTTCAACCGTTTCTAACGGGTCTTCTACTTGATTTCTTCTAATTGAGAACATTTTTGGTTTTTCAAAGTCTTCTGTGCAATCAGGACATGCATAAACTAGTACTCTATGCTCATTCGGTGCTTTTGGATTGGATAATCTTGGGTAATACACTAGTCTAGCACCACAGTCAACACAATATCTGTTGGCCCTTCTAGTTCTGACCAATGTAAACCTCCTGCATACTTTAGTTACCCGATCATATATTAGATCTATGTTGTCTAATAGTGTAAACCATTTGATGATAACCGATCAATATTTCTAAATTCGAGTTTAGAAATATTTTTAACAATTAATTTGTATGTTATAGAATATTTCTTTCTAAATTCGAGATTAGAAACAAAAGGCGCCGCCCATCAGACTTGAACTGACGACCGTCCGATTAACAGTCGGATGCTCTACCACGCTGAGCTAGGGCGGCAATAAGATTTAACCACGATAAAAGTGATTTAATCCTTGCTACTATCTAAAAATCAGCAAACAAGTAAAAACTTAGTTAAATTTTGAAAAAAAATCTTTAATATCTTTTGAATGACTCTCAACAAGATCAATTATTTCTAAATGTTCATCTGGAGTTGGTTCTCTTTGATGTACAATCTGAAAAGCACTTAATGCTGAACCTACCATTTCACCAACAAAAAAACCGCACAAGAAATCTCCAACATTTTCACAATCCCAAACTTGTCCTACTCTTGGTGATGCACCAGCCTGTTTGTAAAGTTCTAAAGTATTTGTAATTAATTCTGTAGTTTGATTTTTGAATTCAGGGTCTAAGGTCATTAGAAATTAAGATTATTTGTCTAGTCCTTTTTTCTTTTCATAGATGTAAACACCATCTAGGAAAACTCTATGGTCTTTGTTTTTGACTTTGGTACTTAATTCAATATTTGCTGCAGTTTGTGTTACATCATTCCAAACTTCACCGGTGATTACGATATCCTCGCCTTTTGGAACCACTTTGGTATTTCCAACAATGTGGGTAACTCTTGATGATCTTTCACCTTGGAAATTATCGATTAGGATTTTTTTACCTTCTACTTTGACAGTGATTGGAAAGTGTGCAAAAACAATTTTCATTTTGATTGTATATCCAATTGTGAGTCCTTCACAAATATTTCTGATGATTGAACGTGCAGTATGTAAAACTGAGTAATCTCTTTTTCTTGGACCAAGAGCTTTGAGATTTACTTTATTTTCATTAATTGCAATTTCTACCGGAATGCTTTTGAAATTTTTATATGTTTTTCCTAAAGGTCCTTCAAACTTGAGCATATTCTTTGCTTTTGTTACTTTTACTCCCTCAGGAATAATTACTTCATCTTGTAATTTCTCAACTTGTTTAATAGACATATCCGATTAAGAATCCTCCAATTCCTTTTTCTGTTGCATCATGATGTGACATTACGCCTTGATTAGTTGTAACAATTAACATTCCTCTGTCGTATGCTGGGAGATATTGTTGTTCCCAATTATTGAATTCATCATTTTTTACTTTGAATCTTGGTGAGATTGCACCACACTTGTTTATTTTTGCTAATAATTTAATTTTGAATTTACCGCCTCTCTTATCATCAATATGCTCGAATTCTCCAATGTATCCGTCTTTTTGAAGAGTTTTCAGAACTTCAATTCCTAATTTTGAAGTTGGCAATATTGTGCATTCACGTTTTCTTCTAGCTTCATTATTGTATAATGTAACGAACAAATTTGCTAATACGTTATTTGATGGCATTTGATCACCTATTCTTCCTAAATCCTAGTGAATTTGCTACTTCTCTGAAACATCTTCTGCATATCATTAAATCATATTTTTGAATCACTGCTGTATAGTCTCCACATCTTTTGCACCATCTTGAACCTCTTCCAAAAGTATGTTTTTTTCTTCCAGTGAATTCGTAACTTCTATCTTTTGCCATTATACTATTGTCACTCCAAACTCTTTGATTAGATAATCCTTTGCTTCCTGTTTAGTGATAATGTGGCTTTTTCCAACACTTGCTTTATGTTTACTTCTTTTTCGGATACTGAAACCTGGTCTAGTTAAAGTAACTGAGATTCCTAATCCTAAGATTCCAATTGATGGTTCATATTTTACATCTGGAATATCGATATGTTCGTTAATTCCAAAAGAATAATTTCCAAAATTATCTATAGATCTTCCATTGATTCTGTTTCCTTTTGCAGCAAACAATCTTTTCAATAGTACTACAGCATCCTCACCTCTAATGGTAACTGCTGCACCAATTGGCTCTCCTTTTCTTACGCCCCAATCTCTTTGTGTTTCTTTTGCATTTCTAGATGATGGTTTTTTACCTGAAATTTGCTCTAAAGCTCTTTTTGCAGTTTCTATTACTTCACCAGATCTTCCTACACCCATATTCAGAACTACTTTTTCCAAGTAGATTTGCTTCATTGGGTTTTGAGTTTCTTGGGACATATTATCACTTTAATTGAATTATTGGATCCTCTTTTCCGATTGGCATGATGATGTCTGCAGGAATTTCAATTTTTCTATCTTCTAATGATAGGACAACTTTCTTTGGAAGAATAAAAGTACCATCTTCAATGGTTTCAATTTTTCCAATTTTACCTGCGTTTGTTCCTTTTGTAACAAGACCATGATTTCCTTTTTCTAATTTGATTACTTCGAGAATTTTTTGTTCAGGTACTTGTAATAAACATACATCTCCAACATTTACTGGTGTATCTGAAATTAATGAACGACCATCATGAAATCCAATTTGTGTTCTTCCTTTACTGATTGTAACTTTTCTAACTACTTGAGCTAGTTTTTTTGTTTTTTCTGAATCTTGAATTTTGATTGGTTTTAATAATTTTCCATCTGTTGGAACTAATCTGTATACATCAGATACGTTTTCAAGTTCTATAACATCCATCAATCCAATTGAATGATGTAGTGATTTTCTTACAACCCCATCGATTTTTACTTTACCTGCATATATTGCTGATTTAGCTTCTCTTAGACTTGTAACCATGTTTAATGTATCTCTAAGTAAAACCGCAGTTGGAATTGAATGACTTTTTTTGTGAGAACCGGGTTTAACTGTTATTACAAATCTCTTGTCTTTTCTACCAATGCCCCAAAATTGTGGAGCCATTTGTCTCTTGAGTTTTTTACTTCCTGAAATACTTCCCATTATTCTTTAGACTCCTTTTTTTCTACTGGTTTTGGAGAATTACTTGGTTTCTTACCTTCCAATTTTGATATTCTCCATTTATCATCTGTGTTTAATGCTGTAATTTCAAGGTTTGATGTGTGGATATATACATCAAATTTGTCACCTTTAGTTTTTTCTTTTTTAACGCCTTCAATTGTGACACTGTTCTTTTGAATATCGATACTTGCTACTTTACCATCTACACCTTTGAATTCTCCTCTAAGAATTTTTACTGAGTCACCCTCTACAATTCTTGCACTTGATTTTCCGTATTTTTTGCTTAATTCTTTAGATAAATGACTTCCAAGTTGTTTACTACGAACAACATGGGATGCTTGGTAAATCAAATGATTTCTCATTTTTGTTGGTTTCATTTTGTTATACCACCATTGATGCCAAGTTAGCTACCCTTGGCCATTTTTCTGATGCTTCAGCTGCTACTGGTCCTTTGATGTCTGTTCCTTTTGTTTCTCCTTCTGGAGTGATTAATACTGCTGCATTATCTTCAAAACATACTCTTACACCATTTAATCTTCTAACTGCATATTTTTGTCTAATAATTACTGCTCCAAAAATTTGTTTTCTTAATTCTGCTGGTCCTTTCTTTACAACAACATTACAAAAATCACCAACTGATGCGGAAGGAATTCTTGATGATCTTGTTTTATGTCTAGGTACGTTGATAATTTCCAAAATCTTTGCTCCTGAATTATCTGCACATACAATATTTGCTCCCACTGGAATTGATCTAGTGACATATGGTCTAAATTCTTCTACTCCTTTTCCTGCTTGCTTTGCCATTAATTTTTAACCTCCACTACAACAAATGATACTGATTTTGAAATTGGTCTACACTCTGCAGTGATGACAGTATCTCCTGATTCAACATCAATACATCCTGGAACATGTGCATGGATTGTACTTTTTCCTCTTGCATATCTTTTGAATTTGTTAAAGTAAATTGGTGCATCTTTTTGTAATGTAATTGTTTGACGGGCTTTATTTCCTGTAACTTTTCCATCAAATAATTTACCTCTAATTGATAATCCTCCATGGAATGGACAGTTTTTATCGTCACATTCTCTTGATGGTTCTTTTACTTTCAATCCGATGTTTCTAGTCATGTTTTCCTCCGATTCTATCTTGTGGTCTTTTAGAAATGTTATCTCCATTAACAATTACTGTTTGATTATTAACTGAAAATTTCCAATGATTGTTGGATTTTGAAATATTTTTGATTCCTTTATCTGTGTTTAATTGAAACATGGATTTTGTTTCATTTTCGATTGTTCCATTTAAGCCTATTACTTGAGAATTTGTTGATTCAATGATCTCTGTATGCATTCCAATGAATTCATGTGATGAAATATTGTCTACAGTTATCATTTTTTCTTCAACTCGTTTAATCTTGTGAGCATTCGTGCAATGTCGTGTCTAATTGGTTTAATCTTACCGCTTTCTTTTCTTAATGTACCTTTAGCTCCGTCTACTCTTAATTTTGCTAATTCACTTCTGCTTTCTTGAATTTTGCTTTTGAGATCTTTTTCATTTAACTCTCTTATGGTTTTCATACTAAGTCTGGTCATTTCAATTTCTCCTCTTCTTCTTCTAATGTTTCAAGTTCTTTCATTTTTTCTTCTTCCATTGCGATTTGTTCAGATTCAGTTCTAGCTTTTCTTTCATCTGCTGTTTCATCTCTCATTTTACCTGTCTCTTCATCTTTGACTTGTTTTACTTTCTTTGTTTTTTCTTCTTTTAATTCAAACTCTGGTACGAATTTTTCTTTTCTTGCAATTCTAATTCTAATTCCAATTAGACCCATTGCAGTATTGACATGTGCAATATCTTCAGCAACAATTACTTCTGCATGATGTCCTGCTCTTGGTAAAATTCCTGCACTATGTTTCTCAAATGCTGAACGGTCACCTCTTAATTTTCCTGAAATTGTAATTTGTACTCCCATTGCACCATTCTCCATGATTTGTTTTAATGTCCACATGGTTGCTCTTCTAAATGCTGTACCTCTTTCAAGATGTGATGCCATTCTGTTACACATTACACTGGGAGATAATTCTGGTTTTTCAATCTCAACAACTGAAATTTGTGGATTTTTTAAACCAAAGTCTGTTGCAAGTTTATCTGTTAAATCTCTGATTCCTGAACCTTTTCTACCGATTACGATACCTGGTCTTGTAACATGTAATGCTACTCTGGTACCTGTTGGTGTCTTTGCAATCTCTGCATGTGAGAATCCTGCTTCTTTAATTGCTTCTCTAAGGTAATCCTTGAGTAACATCATATTGTAATTATCTTTGATTACGTTCTTTACTGATGACAAATCTAAATCTCCTGAGCCACCAACTCTACATGTGTTAAAACATTATTTTTTGGTGTGGCTCTTCCCATTGCTCTTGGAATAAATCTTTTCACAATGACTCCTTTGTGCACTGTTGCATTGATAATCTTCAATCTATCTAAATCCATTCCTTTGTATTCTGCATTTGATTCTAAATTATCTAAAACTTTAATGAATTCTTTTGCTGTTTTCTGTGGATATCTACCTGCCATCATTCCTGGATCACTTTTGTGACCTACTTGATTATTGAATCTCTTAAATGGAATTGCTCTTTCCATATTTACAACACTTTGTAAGTAATCTCTAGCTCTTTCAATTGACAAACCTTTGATTGCATTTGCAACTTCACGAGCATGTTTGTGTGAAATGTCTTTTTCTCTAAGTGATGAACGAACATGTTTTGTCGCATCATAATTTTGGAAAGCGTAATTGAATCTACCCATAATAATCACTTTAATGGTACATAAAGGCTTGATCTGGATGCACCAACACCTGGAGCACCGTGAGATACCTTCTTGTTTGTTATGACATATTCTCCCAAATAATGACCAATCATTTCAGTTCTGATTGTAACTGGTCTGAATTCTTTTCCTGAGAAAACATTTACTGTAACTCCTACCATGTAAGGTAGAATAATCAAATCTCTCAAATGTGTTTTAATTGGAGTTGTAACTTTTCCAGCCTTTGCTCCTTTGATCTCTTCGATCAATTTTCTTTTACCGTCGTTAATCCCTCTAGTTAATGAACGTCTTTGTCTTGCATTGAAAAGTTGGAATAATTTTTCAATTGACATTGCCTCTAACTCTTCTTTAGGAATTCCTCTATACTCAAATTCTTTAACCATGTTTCATTTCTCCTTTAATTATTTCTCGAATTCTGTGTTCCATATTAGAGCATTCCTATCTTTGTTGCCAAGTCTCTGGCTTTGTCTGTGGTTTCGAACTGAACAAATGCCTTTTTACCATAAATGGTTCTGGCTGTGTTTACGTTAGTTACTTTTTCATTGTAAAGTGTTTTTACGGCTTCGGCAATTTCTGTCTTGTTTGCAGATCTTTCAACAATAAAACAAATTTTACTCTCGTTCTCAACCATTGCAAATGTCTTTTCAGTAATGTATGGTTTCAAAATTATCTTGGTTGCTTCTTGTACGTTCATTGTATTTTCGCCATAACCTCTAAGTGTGTTGAACTAATTTTTGCAATTTCTTCGATTGCGCCTTTTGAGTATACTGTTAATCTGATTGGTTCTGAACCTGGTGCTAGATCTAAAACACTAAGATCTTTTGCATTTCTTGTCTCAACGCCTGGAATTGCACCAACTGCTTTGGATAGTTTTGAATCATCTTTGATAACAAATAAGACACTCTTACCTACTTTTTTACTTCTACCTCTCAATCTGGATTGTCCAGAACGTGGTTTTCTTGCGTCTAATCTTTTGACGTCTTGTGATAGCTTTAATGAATCTAAGATTTTTTCCATATCACTTGCTTTGGATATATTTTCAATATCATCAGTAACAATCATTGGGAATGTTTCTATTCCTTCAATCTTGTGTCCTCTGAATAATATTCTCTCCTTATTTGCAGTTGCTGCAATTGCTGAACATAATGCAAGTTTGTTTTCTTTTTTGTTTAATTTTTTGTAAATGACTTTTTCTACAATTGGTGGATGTGCTTGTCTTCCTCCTCTAGTTGATGCAACTTCTGCACCTTGTCCTTGTCTACCCCCACCTCCACCTAATGCTCTTGCTACACGAGCAACTCCTTGACCTGTTGGTGGTGAGTTAGAATCAGCAACTACATCTTGACCTGCAGTTGGATGTCTTCCTTGTCTTTGGAATTTATGTGAAGTCAAATTGGTGAATGCTTTATGAATTAAATCTCTTCTAAATGGTGTTGCGAATACTTGAGGTAATTCTATTTCTCCATCTTTACTACCGCTTGTAGATAGAACAGAAACTTTACTCAAATCACTACCTCCAAAATATTTGGTTTTGAAACTTTTGATGGGATATTTCTCATCTGACTTCTTAATTTGATTAATCTCTTGTAAGTTCCTGGAACTGACCCTTTCAGAATAATGAAATCTCCTTTTACTAATCCAAAGTGTTTGTAACCTCCATCTGGATTGATTTTCATTTTACTTTCCTCAGTATTCCCCATAACCATAATTCGTTTATCGTACTCAATTCTTTGTTGGAATCCCATTTGACCTGCTCTTGGTACTGTGAACATGATGCTTTGAGGTGAAATAGGTCCGAGTGAACCAACTTCTCTGACTGTTTTTCTTGATTTGTGTTGTTTTCTTTTTACGTGCATTCTTTTGATAACACTTTGCCATCCTTTACCTTTAGTAATTGCTGCAACATCAACACTGGCACCTGTTTCAAAAATTTGATCAATTTTGATTTCTTTTCCAAGTAATTCTTTTACGTGATTGAATTGTTTTGTAATATCTCCCCCGCTTACTGATGCTTCAAAAATATATGGTTTCTTTTGTTCAAGACCTGCATCTCTTGGTGATACTGCAACAATTGCAAAAATTTCTTTAATTTTTCCCAAAGATTTTTCTGCTGAATCTAATGCGTTTTCATTTTTATTTTTGAGTGAAATTTCTTTTGCAATTGATTTTGGAATGTCTTGTGCATATACATCAAATTCTGCATGTAAACCATCATGATCTTTTGAATAACCTCTTACACCTAAAATTAAAACTGGTGGTGTAACTAGAACTGTACCTAAACTAACTAATTGCTTTCCTGCATTTGGAACTTTTTCACGATCATCAATACTGACAATTTGAACACAACCAGCTTTGAAACCACAATGAGCTAAAATCTTTGGTTCTTCGGAATTAAGTTTTGGCCAAGCTCTAATTCTTGCTTCCATACTTTTTGCACGACCTCTTGGAAGGTATGCAAGACTTCCTCTACGTGGTTGATGACGTTTTCTAGCTCCCATTGATAAAACGCATCATCGAATTCCCTCTATTAAACCAATAGACCTTTGGTTAACCAGTTAAAATTTTTAGGTTAACCATTCGTGCCTATTTTTTAAGGATTAATGATTTCTGAAACTAAATTCCAAATTGTTATTCCTCCTACAATTACTCCAAATCCGCCAATCCCTATGGCCATAATCAAAAAATTCTTTCTTTCTGCCAATGCTGATCTTAATTATTTGCATTAATTATGGCTAATGTTCCTAATAATGCCTCTTCTAGTCTGACTGTTTCAGTTGCTTGCTGAGGAAAAAAATTCAAAGATTTTGCATTTTGAACATTTTTCATTTTTGAACCTAAAATTTGATGAATTCCTTTTTCAGGTGAACCAAAAACCACGAGGGTTGGAATATCTGATTTGACATATTTGTTAATCTGTTCCTTTGTAACTGGTTTTCCTTTTCTAGAAGTTAAAATAACATTTCCTTTCCACTCGTTTAACAAACCAAAAAGATTTGCTCTTTCTTTTACTGAATATCCCCAATACTCTGAAATTTCTTCCTTTGAAATCTCTTTTATAGAAAAATCTGGATATCCTTCACGAAACTGAATTGTAGTTCTTTTCCCAATTGGATTTTTTCCAAAATACTGCACAAGTTGATTTATGCCAACATCGACAAATTTTTTTCCTTTCATTCCAACTATGATCCCTTCTCTTATATCGCCTTTGACTATTTTTTTTGGATTTGCTGGTGTGATGTGGCTAGGAATTTTCAGTGGTTGTAACACACCTGCAAATTTTAAATCATTAATTTTTGGAAATAGTCTGCGTCTTAGAAATTGAGGAGTTTCTAAATATTTGAGAACTGTTAAAATTAAATTTCTATCTTCTTTAAGATTACTTTCCTGATAGACGTAAATTGTATCGATTCTAAAAATTGCACATGCTCTAGCCAAAACTGAAATTTTTCTTGTTTTATCTATCTTTAATGATTCATCGGATAATGACGAATCTGGAATTGCTACAGAAAGTTTCATTGGATAAAATCACTTGAAATCTAAAAATTAATTTTTGTTATGAGGATACTGTTCTTTGGCATTTTTAGCATATCCTGAAATCTTCTCTTCTGAAACTAATTCGTATAACCCACTTTCTGTTGTGATGTGTGCCATTCTAATATGTGATGTCTGTTCTTTTTCATCGCTTGCAAGATAGATTCCTGCAGCAGCTAAAATTGATGCATCATCAATTGATAAATCATTTTTGTATGTTTTTTCAAGGAAATCAGTTACTTGATCAGAACCAGAACCAATAGCAATTGCATCATATGAAATGTATGTTCCACTTGGATCTGTTAAGAATAATTGTGGTTTTTTATTTACAACTCCACCAAGAATTAAAGCAACACCATAAGGTCTGACTCCTGCATATTGTGTATATTGCTGTGATTGATCTGCTAAATGTTTTGCAATTGTTTCAATTTCTACTGGTTCATCATAAATCATCTTATTACTTTGAGAGAAGAATCTTGCATTGTCTACTTGACTTCTTGCATCAGGAATGTATCCTGCGGCTGCAACTCCAACATGATCATCAATTTGGAATATTTTTTGAGCAGTATGTGATATTTGTAATTTTCTTGGTCTTTCTTCAACTGCAATAACAATTCCATCTTTACATTTTACACCCACAGCAATTGTACCTCTTCTGACAGTCTCAATTGCATATTCAACTTGATACAGTCTTCCGTCTGGTGAAAACACTGTGATAGCTCTATCATAACCTTGTTGTGCAGGAAGCATTTGATTCAAATCTCTGAAAGTTTAATTTAAGTCTAGCCAATTTTTGACTGTGCGTTTTCAGATAGAATTTTCTGGGCATGAGAATATTAGATCCAACCATCAAAAAACATTGGAAATTACAAAAGATTCTCATCTTACACCTCGTGGTGATTGTATAGTTGGAATTAATGCGAATTATGGTTGTTCTGATCTTCCTAATGAATTAAAGGAAAAATTACGCCAACCTGAATCTTTAATCCATTTTTCAATAATAGTCGATGAACAAAAATTTCAATTTACTGCATATGGTGATCCACAATTAATCCTAAGTCATGATGATGATATTGTAATTAGAAAAAGCCGATTTATTTGCCCCCGCACATTGGCTATAGGCTCTGATACTTCATCAGATTTGATTCCGAGAGAAATCATAAAAAAATTACAAAATCCAAAAACTAAAGGGATTTTTGAAATTTCTGTAGATTAGTTGTGACAATTTTATACTCTAGATTCGTAGATAACTCATGGGCCTAAAAACAAATATCTTCATATTAATTCCTCTGGTGGCATTTGCAACTATTATTCTTGGGGCTGGAATGTATATGACACTATGTAAAAATTCACTAGTATCTTTGCCTTGTTGATATTTTATTTTTTTTCCACTTTAGTAAAATTTCATTTAGCCTGAATTTGATTAACTAGGAATTTGTAATTTTTACATGGAAAAATTTGAAATTGAACTGACAAATGAACGCTTACCCTCTGAATTAGAAATTAAAAAAATAAAAGATTACTTTAAAGAAATCCCCATTGATGAAATTTTATCCGGTTTAAAATTTGCAAAAAATCGATGGACAGCCAAAGATGCCGGTACTTTAAAGGTTGGAAGAAAAAGTATAATCCAAAAAGAAGTTCATTCTGTAACTACTGAACAAGCACAATGGCGATTAAAGAATTGGAAAATGATGATCGCAAATTATAGAAGAAGGGGATACAGTTATCCAACAATTTCTAGAATTAAAAAAATTTTAATTCAAAAGAGTAAAAAACGTTCAAAATAGTTTGATAAAGAAAATTTATTTTAGTCTTATTTTTTAAAAGAACTATGTTCAAACAAATTGCTGTTGCAATTATTACTCCTACGCATGATAACAGATCTTTCAAACTTGGATTAAATTTAGCAAAGAAACTTGATTGTCCATTGTCTGTTATCGAATGTTTTTATCAAAAACCTCCAATGTTTCATTTTTTTGAGACTAAGGCAGATAAAATTGCTCTGGAAAAAAGAAAATTGAAAATCAAATCTGAACTAGTAAAATGGGAAAAAATTGCTAAAGATGAAAATATTTCAATTAAAACTAAATTTGCTTTAACTGATTCAATTGCACATTGGGTAATTGACTATGTTCATGAGAATAAAGTTGATTTGTTAATAGTGGATTATCCTAAACTTTCCATGACTGAATCTACACATTATGACGAAATTATTAACACAATTCATCATAAAGCTAAATGTAATGTATTAACAACTAAACCTTAATTCTAAAAAATTTTTATTTTTAGATAAATATGTCTGATTTCTTTTGTACAATATCACTTTTCAAACTTGCAGGAATATCTGGAATTGAACTTCTAGTTTGACCTGCAATTAATTCTTCTGCCTCTTTAAGAATTGCTAATGAATCAGGGTTTGAATCGTTTCCAACTAACATGTTATCACTCATACTCATTGATGAACCTGACATTACATCTCCTAATATCTGAGTAAGATCTTGCATTGAAGCACTTGCCTCAGGCATTATTCCATTGAGTGATGGACTAAGTCCTTTAATTATTGACATACATGGACTAAGAGTAACAACTACATCACCTAATTCTGAAACTGTATCTAGTCTAAGTTTTACTTGTTCCATGGATAATTTTGCACCACTTACCATGTTTTTCATTTTTCTCACCTGTGCTAATTCCATTGCATATGCTTGAGCATAAGCAGGTTTATTGTTACGTTGAGCGTTAACACATTTTTCAAAGATATGATCATGTTTTGTCTTTAATTTCTCATTAATTCCTTCTAATTTTGAAATTTGAAATTGTAATTTTCTCTGTGCTTGTTCAATTTTGTTTCTCAATGGTTCTTCTGGTTTTACTTTTCCCATTACTTTTTGTGAGATACTCTCTGTTTCTGTTTTATTCCATGAGTCTTTGAACACTGTCAATCATATTTTCGTAAAAATTTTTCTTTTAAACTGATTTGTCACCCTAGTTGCTGTATCTGGAGTTACACTCCAATGGGGTTACACTATCCAAACGTGAAAGTAAAAATTTGAAATCCGGGCTTATCTATTCTTAATTCCAAAATTCCTGACTCTGAGTTTTTAGATTCAATCAAATTGTATAATCTAGATTCATTTACATTAAGAGTACTATCTATAGATAAATCGCTTCCAGAGATATCTGACTTGATTGGTTGACCATCTAGATAAATTTCTAGATTTGATTGACCTGCAGCAACAATATTGACCTGTTTAGCATTATACAAAATTCTGATTGTTCCTTCATTTGAAATTAATTCCATATTTTCAGAATTATTTCTCCATTCTCCAGTCAAATAGAATTTATGCAATTCTAAATCATCTGTGCTTTTATAATCAACAATTTTATTTGCTTGAAAGCCTTCTGAATTTCCTAACTGATTTCTGTTTTGTGCTAATTTATATCCAAAATAAAGTTCTGGTGTTCTAAAATTAGTATGTTCAAATTCTTCAATCATAACAAATTCAGATTCAAACGTATTTACTAAATTTAGATCATCTGATCTTTCTTGTAATAGTTGTTGAATTATTTTTTCAGTCTCTTGATATCCTCCTTCACCAATATGATCATATCTTATGTATCCTTCATGGTCTGCAATGTATTTTCTCGGCCAATATCTATTTTCAAATGCCTTCCAAGTTTTCATTTCATTATCCATTACTACTGGATAAGTAATTCCAAATTTTTCAATAGCTTTTTTTACATTATTTGGATCCTTTTCAAAATCAAATTCAGGAGAATGAATTCCTATAATTAGTAATCCTTCATTTCTATATTTTTCATCCCATGAAATTATGTGAGGTAAAGTTCTAATACAATTTATGCAACTATATGTCCATATATCATACAAAATGACTTTATCTTTCATCTCTGATGAAAGATCTTCTCTATTGCTATTGTGGTAAAATGCTATTCCCTCTAACTCTGGAGCTTTTTTGAGATTTGAATTTTGTATTATTCCTGAATTGTTTATCTCTGACTCAAATGATGAAAAAATTAAACTGATTACTGTTATTCCTATAATGATGATTCCGCCAAAAACTAACCCTGTTCGTATTTCTTTATTCATAAAGTCACCCTAGGAAAATCAACTCATTAAGAATTGGAAAATTTGCAATATATGATAATTGATTAGTAATAACCAACATTCCCAAAATTACTATGAATGAGCCTAAAATCAAATTATAATATTTTAAATTTTTACTCATAGATTTGATAATTTTTGTTGCTCTTGAGAAAAATATTCCGATTATGATAAAAGGAATTCCTAAACCAAAAGTGTAGCCTAATAGTAAATTGAATGCAGATGAAGGATTGGTAGCTGCCAATGTCAGAATTGTTCCTAGTATTGGTCCTACACATGGTGTCCATCCTACAGCAAATGCTAATCCAAACAAAAATGATGTGGGGTACCCGACTTGTTTATTTGTAGGAATGATTTTTTTTTCAAAATTAATTTTAATTATCTTTGTTGATAAAATTAGAAATATGCCAAAGGATACTATTATTCCCCCTCCAATGTAATTTAGTACATCAATAATTTTGTCCAATTCTAAAATCGAAAATCCATTAATTATAATTCCTAAAGTTGAAAACACCACTGAGAATCCAAAAACAAAAAATATTGAATTTAAAATTATTTTGGTTCTGTTTATTGTAAACAAATTTTCTTTTTTATTATTTAGATCATTCAAACTACTTCCAGAGATATATGCCAAAAATGCTGGAACCATTGGCAAAACACATGGTGCAAGAAATGAACCAATTCCTGCAAAAATCGCAATTATGATTGTGATTTCTGTCATATTGTGTTTTATCTCCCTTCTGTTATATTTCCTCTATTCAATCCGTTTTTAAATGGGATTAGAATTGATTCATTGTGAATAAAAGATTCATCATTGTTGGAATTGCTTTGGGAATTGTTGTTGCTTTAGCAGTTATTATTGGGTCTCCAGCTTTGGGTGGATTTGACGCAATGAGATAATTATTAAAATTCTTTTTTAGCTTTTTTGAAAATTTTTAATGATTGTTCTAAATCATCTTCATTTAGCCATGCACTTACTGAAATTCGAAGTCTTGCTTGATTTTTTCTAACCGTTGGATATCTGATTGGCTGTACGAATATTCCATTTTTAAATAAAAACTCCCCCATATCCATTGCTTTTTTTTCATCTCCTATGATAATTGGAATGATATGTGTTGATGATTCTATTTGAAATCCTATATTTTTTAGTCCATCAATAATGATTTTTGTATTATTTTGTAATTTTTTTTGTTGTTTATTACGGTCTGAATCAAATCTTTTTTCTGCATCCTCTACTAAAACCGCAGGTAGTGCTGAAGTGTAAATGAAAGATTTTGACTTGTTTGTACAGTAATCAATAATTTGATTATTTGATGCCACATAGCCTCCAAACGAACCAAGTCCTTTGCTAAGACTACTCACATAGACATCTATTTTTTTAGAAACATGAAATTTTTCTGCAGTACCTTTACCGTCTTTTCCTACTACAAAATCCCCATGAGCATCATCTAAAATTGTAATAATGTTATTTTTTTCTGTTATTTCTGTTATTTCTGGAAGATTTGAATAATCTCCATCCATACTGAAAACTCCTTCTGTGATTAAGAATTTTCTTTTCTGTTTTTGCTTGATCTTTTTTCTTAAATCTTCAATATCATTATGCTTGAAAATTTCGACTTTTGCACCTGCTAATCTACAGGATTCAATGATGCTTGCATGATTTAACTCATCACTTAAAATCAAATCTTCTTTTTTCACTAATGCGGATATGATGCCTAAATTTGCCATGTATCCTGTTGGAAATACTAGACTTTTTTCATGTGATTTATGCTTGGCTAACTTCTTTTCAAATTTTTCATAGACTGAATCATTTCCTGAAATCAATCTTGAACTGGATTGAATTTGTTTAATTTTTAGATTAGTTGGATTGATTCCAAGATAATCGTTTGAACATAGGTTGATTAAATTTTTTCCCGAGATGTTAATTTTTGAGCCTGAAATTTTTCCAAATCTGATTTTTCTGTATAGATTATTTTTTTTAATCTGCTCTAATTCATTTTTTATGAAATCTAATTTATGATTTGAGGCCAATTTTCTCAATCATTAGTTTATCTTTTTCTGCTTCATTGCCACCCATTGTCAAGTAACCTGAAGTAATTATTCCATTTGCTCCACTTAGTAATAGTTCTTCACCATTGTCGTTCATTTGAGTTTCACGTCCACCTGAAATTTTGATTACTGATTCGGGAAGTAAGAATCGAATTGTGGCAAACATTCTCACAATTTCAGATTTTTCTAATGGTGTTTGTAATTCAAGAGGTGTTCCTGGAACTGGGACAAGAATGTTTATGGTGACTTCTTCAGGAAATAATCTGGCCAATTCTAAAATTAATTCCAATCGCTGTTCTCTAGTTTCACCTAGTCCTATAATTCCACCAGTACATAATTCCAGTCCTGCATCCCTTGCAATTTTTAATGTTTGTAAACGATCTTCATAGGTGTGTGTAGTACAAATCTCAGAGAATTTTGATTTTGCAGTTTCTAAATTATGATTATATCTTTTGACTTTTAACTCCTTTAATTTTTTAGCTTGTTCCACTGTCAGAAATCCTAAACTACATTCTACACTGATTCCTACTTTTTCATTAATTTCGCTAATTATTTTACACACTTTTTTAAAATCATTGTCTGAAGGTTGACGCCATGCAGCGACAAGACAATATGACTCTGCACCTTCATCTTTAGCTTTTCTAGCTTTGATGACTACCTCTTCTGGTAATGGTAATTGATATGTCTCTATTCCAGTATCAAAAAATGCAGATTGTCCACAAAAAGTACAATCTTCACTACATGCATTTTTTTTAATATTGTTTAATTGCTCGACATCTACTTTTTCACCATTAAAATCACGTGTAATTTCGTTGGCAGATAATGCCAAAAACTTAAGATTCTCTTCAGATACTGAGAGTAATTTTTGAGCCTCATCAGAAGAAATCTGCTCTCCGGAAAACACTTTTTCTTTACATTGGGCGATTAATTCACGCTCATTCATCTAATTTTGTTATTATTTTCTCCTTATAATGATATGGAAGCGTTAACCACTTTAATTTTTTAGGTTAACATTAAGCTAGTAGAGGTGATGCATCTTTAATCGTCTTACTAACCCGATTCAATAATAATTCTAGTTCGGATTCTGAAATTGATAATGGTGGAACAACCATGACTATATTCCCTAATGTTCTAAGATACACTCCATTTTTTTTGCCTATTTCAAAAAATATTTTATTAATTGATTTTTTAGGGTGGATTGGAGTTTTCATTTTTTTATTTGAAACTAATTCAATTCCCATCAACATTCCTTTATGTCTGATGTCTCCAACCAAATCTAATTTACTAAATGAATCATAAAATCTTTCAAAAACTTTAGATGTTTTTTGAATTTTGAGAATTAATTTATTTTTTTCATACATTTGAATATTTTTGTCGGCTAATGCACATGCTATTGGATTCCCTGTAAACGTATGACCATGAAACAAATGTTTCCAATCATTAAATTCTCCTAAAAATGAATCATAGATTTTCTTTGTTGCTAATGTCACTGCTAATGTCATGTATCCTCCTGTAAGCATTTTTCCATAAGAAATGATGTCTGGTTTACTTTTTTGCTGAGAATATTGATTCATGGAACCTAATCTGCCAAATCCTGTAGCAATTTCATCTAACACCAAAAGTACATTGTATTTTTTACATAGGTTGCTAATTTCTTTTTGAAAATTTTTAGGATATATAATAACACCTCCTGCAACTTGTGCTCCGCTTTCCATTACAAATGCTGCAATATTGTCATTTTGAGAAAATGTTTTTTCAATTTTATCTAGACATTGATTTTGATATTCTACTAATTTCAGATTTTTAGGTTTTCTATATTCATTTGGAACTGGAAATTGTTTTGTTGAAAACAACTGTCTTTTGAATTTACCAAAAAATTCTGGGACATAGCCTACTGACATCGCTCCAAATGTATCTCCATGATAACCATTCTGCACTGTGGCAATTTCAGTTTTTTTAATATTCTCATTTTTCCAATATTGTAATGACATTTTTATGGCAATTTCCATTGCCGATGAACCATTATCTGAAAAAAATACTTTATTCATCCCTGGAGAAATCTTAACTAATTTTTTAGCTAATTTCTCTGCAGGTTCATTTGTTAAATTAAACATTGGAGAGTGTTGAATTTTTTTAGATTGTTCTTGAATAGCGGAAATTAATTCTGGATTTGAATGTCCCCACACATTACACCACATTGATGCCACTCCGTCAATCATCTTTTTTCCATTTGAATCAATTAACCAAACTCCTTTTCCCTTGACGATTTTTTCAAAATTTTTCCATTCATTCATTTGAGTATTGGGATGCCACACTGAACTGATCATGGAAGTCAAAACTAATTTTCTTCATAAAAATGGTTCATTTTCATCTTTTCATAGTTCTAAAGATGCATTTCTAGAAAAAATACAAATTTGAATGATAAAAATTGAGATTTTTATCTATGTATCAGTAAAATTCAATGTGTCTTTAATGAATTCGCTTTTTATCACTGGCTCAGATACTGATGTAGGTAAAACTTATGTCACTGCTGGATTGGCAATATTACTAAAACATATGGGCAAGGATGTCGGTGTGATGAAACCTTTCTCTGCAGGTACTCCAGACAAAAAATATTTTCAAACTAATGATGTTAAAATAATTTCAAAGGCCGCAAGTGTTACTGATTCTGTGGATTTGATTAACCCTCAATTTTTTCCAATTCCTGCATCTCCATTTACCGCCTGGAAAAATTTAAAAAATAAGCCTAACATTTCTCTTGTTCTAAAAAGTTACAAGACATTGTGCAATACACATGAATTTGTTCTAGTAGAAGGAATTGGTGGTATAATGACTCCAATTCTAAAAAATTATTTTGTAATTGATTTAATTAAATCTATGAACTCTTCTGCTATAATCGTATGTTCAAATAAAATAGGTTCAATCAATCACACATTAATGACAATTAACATGTGTCACAAATATAAAATTCCACTAAAGGGAATCATCATAAATAATTTTCATAAAGATGGTTATGATCCAAAGGAATTATGTCGTGATCTATCTCAATTAAGCGAAGTTCCAATAATAGGAAACATACCATATATCAAAAAATTAATTGATTCCAAATTTGTGTATGAAACTTTTAAAAAATCAATTAATTCTAAATTTTTAAAAACTATTTTAAATTCGTAAAATTTTGAATTTACTGTCTCCGTTTAGATTTGAAAATTGTGCTATTTCAAAAATAATTTTTGAAAATGAATTTTCCTGATTGTTAATAACAAATGTCTTTAATCCTAACTCTAGTTTTTTAGATAACACTAACCAAATATTGTCTGCAATTGGTTGAATTTTCTTTATATGGTTAACTTGCTCTAAAATGTGATTTTCATCTGTTGATTTTGGAATACAAATTACCAATGCCATTTTTGGATCTTTTTCCAATGTTTTCATATTTGGAATTACAATGTCTATCTCCAAATCGTTACTCGTGATTTTACGTTGACTTTCAAGCAATGCATTTGTTAGTAAATAATGTAAAATTCCTGTAGCAAATGAGCATAATGCCACATCTTTCTCTTGTAGGGTGATGACCTTTTCATAATTGTCTCTGACAATTTGATTGATAATCACATCAAATCTTTTTTGAGAAATTAATTGATTGATATTTTCAGTTTTTTCAATATATTCAAAAAGATAATCCTTTACGGGATTAGATTGTTCATCATTATTCATTATAGATATAACGTCTTTCGCCTCTAGATTCGGTATCTGTCTTTACATCTACTAGGGCAAATTCTTTTTTAGTTTTTAACATTGATTCCTCAGGCAGTAATTTGTTTTCATGTAGTTCTTCATATTCTTCCCATGTGAGTTTTCTTCTTGGTCCAATCTCTGATTCTAAATTCATATTTTTTACAATTTCTTCATATCCTGATTGAATTACACCACTAAACACCATTGCACTACTTCCACTACCATAAGATCCAAATCCTATTCTTTTTCCTTCCAAATTGATTCCTTTTTGATATTCAAATTCCAAACTACTTCTGAATCCAAGATATAGTGATGCAGTGTATAGATTGCCAATCATACTTGAAGCAATTAATGAACTAGCAAGCTTTGACTCGTAAACTTCTTGATATTCTTTAGTGTTTGTAAATAATTTAGTAAATTCATGATCTTTGGTCATAAATTCTTCATCCCCTAAAACAGATTCAATTGTACCTCTTGGATCTTTTGGAACAGGTTCCTCCATTCCAATTGATTGAAGAACTTTCTTCCATCTAGGTAGTTGTCTCCATTCATGTCTCACAAGATATGCTAGGGCCTTTTTACCCATATTACTATATGGTAAATGCATATTGATGTAATCCATATGATCTAGAATTGTTTCTCCTGGTTCAAATTTTATCAACCCACTTGACAATACTTTTTTCTTGTATGCTTCTAGGGCTTTTCTTACTTGAATCAAGTACAACATGTTAGAATATTGACCATGAACAATTGGTGTTTCTTTTCCAAATGGTCTGTAAAAATCATATTCGTCTTTGATAGATGTAGATGTAACTTTAGGATCAAATGCTAAAAGTCTTGGTTTATCATTTAGGAGCATCACTACTGCTCCTGCACCTTGTGTCATTTCGCCACTAGACCCCATGTCAT
This sequence comes from Candidatus Nitrosopumilus sp., assembly GCA_008080815.1. Classification (GTDB taxonomy): domain Archaea; phylum Thermoproteota; class Nitrososphaeria; order Nitrososphaerales; family Nitrosopumilaceae; genus Nitrosopumilus; species Nitrosopumilus brisbanensis. Next base: position 12,180 of record VMDM01000017.1, on the reverse strand, counting down.
ATTTTGCAATATCTGAAACTACAACAAGAGCATATTTTCCTTCAGCTTCTCCTGCTCTAATCCAATTTGTATTGTCATACAAGGCATAAGAACCACTTACACATGCAAATTTGGTTTCCACTCCACCACAGTGTTCAAAAGTACCTTGACCGTAAACTTGTTCTAACATACCGATGACATAAGAGTTCATTGCCTTAGATTCATCAAATGATGATTCTGTTGAAACATACAATCTACCTATGTCTTCTGGAGATAATTTGTTCTTCTGCATAATTTTCAAACATGCATTTGCTGCTAGAATAGCTGGATCCTGATTTGCATCTACTATTGCCATTTGATTAACTCCTAATCCTTTTTGGAGTTTCACAGGATCTAAACCTCTTGCATTAGCAAAATCTGATGCATCAATATACAATCTTGGAATGTATATGGAAATGTCGTCTATTCCAGCTGCCATAAGCTTGCCTCCGATTTTTCATTAATAAGGTTATTGTGTGAATTCATTCTTACTAGAAAGAAAACTTCTTTAAAATTAAATTTGATCGCTAATTATTCAATTGCTCTTCAAAAATTCTCTCAAATGATGAATATGGCTGAGCTCCAAAGATCGGTGTTACTTTTCCTTCAGTGTTTATCACAAAAAATGCAGGCGTACCTGAAATTTCAAGAGATCTTGCATCATCATTACTTGAAATAATTTTTTGAGAATATGTTCCATCATTCATGCATTTAGTCCAATCTTCCATATTTACTTCAATTTCTTGAGCAAATCTTACAAGATTTTCTGATGATGCCCATCCATTATTTTCCCCTGTCCAATTATCATATAATATATCATGATATTCCCAGAACAATCCTTGTTCTTCTGCACAATGAGCTCCATGTGATGCATTTATTGAATCAGGTCCTATTATGTTATAATCTTTGAAAATCATTTTGACTTTGCCTGTTTTGATATAATTCTCTAAAATTTGTTCTTCTGTTGAATGATAAAATACATTACAAAAATGACACTGATAATCTCCAAATTCCACTAATGTGATTTGTGCATCTTTACTACCGAGAATTGGTGAACCGTTTTCAATAAATGTCTTCAAGGTTATTTTTGCTGGTCCCTCCTGTTGGATTGATGGTGTAGGAACTAGTTCTAATTCTGGTTGTTCAAAAAATCTATCCATTCCATAGAATACCGCGATTAGAACCATTGCTGTAATTATTGAACCAATTGCAATAGATGGTGCATGAATCAATAAAAATTATAAAAATTTAATGACATTTAGTCCTTCGTGTATGCAACTGATTTAGGAAAAACATCAATAACTACAAAAATAGCTTACTTTTTGACAAATTATGAAAAAAATTTTTGTAAATGGTTACGGTTCAATTGGAAGCCGAATTACTTCATTTCTTAAAGATGATCCTGAACTTTCTGTAATTGGAATTGGAAAATATTCTCCTGATGATGATGTCAACGTAGCTATTTCAAGGGGGTTGAATGTTTATGTTCCAGAAAATAAAATTGATTCTTTTTCAGACTATAAAATTTCTGGGACCATTGAATCTGCATTAGATCAATCGGATCTTGTAGTTGATGCGGCACCTGGTGGTCATGGTTTTAAAAATAAAAAAAATCTTTACGAACCAAGAAACCTTCCAGCAATTTATCAGGGCGGAGAAACTACGTTGGGTGAAGAAGCAGTTTCTGATTTATTATTCAATTCAAGAGCAAATTATTCCGATGCGTTAGGAAAAAAACATGTCATGCAAGGAAGTTGCAATGTTACAGGCATGGGAAGAATCTTGTCACCTTTGAGAGAAAAATTTGGAAACAATATTTTGCGTTTCGATGTAACATTGATTCGTAGATGGGCAGATATCGAACAAACAGACAAAAAAGTTACAGACACAATCGAAATGACTCAAAAACCACATCATGGTGATGATGTCAAATTATATTTTGGAAAAGACGCTCCTCTTTACGTAAGAGCAATTAAAGTTCCAACTCGACAAATGCATTTACACATTATGGATATTAGATTTAATCAAACAGCTCCAAAACCTTCTGAAATTCACGATATTTTTAGAAATGAATTTGGAATTGCAACACTGTGGACTGCAAAAGGAACAAAAGATATTCGTGATTATGCTCAAAATATGGGATTCAATTTTACGGATACTAATATGATTCACATTCATGCAAATATGACCACAAGCATTGGAGATACAGTACAAATGATGTATTCTGATGACCAAACAGGAATTGTAATTCCTGAGAATCACATGTTGATTCAAGCAATGTTGTTTGAAAAGTCATATGCGGATGCATTTTCTCATACTGAATCTATTTTCAATATGGCTGAGAAAAAACAAAAACTAGAAGAATTTTTCTCAAAAAAAGATTAACTTTTAATTTTTTCAATTCGAATTTTCTTTGGAATATTTTTTGAAACTTTTTCTACAATAATTCTTAAATCTTCAACCTCGATTTTATCTCCTTCTTGTGGAATATCTTGTAATTTTTCATGAAGTAATCCATTTAATGATGCATAATCATCTCCCTCTGGAACTCTTGTTTTGAAAATATCGTTTAGTACATCAATTTCAATATCTCCTGTTGTGATGATTGTATCTTGATCAATTCTTTCATATCCCTTGGAACGTGTGAGATCTGTTTCATCCTCAATCTCTCCTACGATTTCTTCAAGGAGATCTTCTAATGTGACTAGTCCCTCAACACCTCCATGTTCATCAATGACAATTGCCATGTGTGTTTTCCTTCCTTTCATTTCTTTTAACAATGCGCTCACCATCTTTTCTTGTGATGCAAACACTGGCTCTCTAGAAATCTGTTCTAAACTTGCATCATGATTGTCTTTTTCTAACTCTTTAAGAACATCTCTAACATGAATGAATCCTACAATATCGTCACTGGATTCCTTGAAAATAGGAATTCTAGAATGACCACTTTGATTAATCAGTGGTAATGCCTCAAACAACAGCATTTTTGAATTTAATGTGAACATCTTGGTTCTTGGAGTCATAACTGCTCGAATTACTGTGTCATCAAACTTTAAAGCTCCATGAACTAATTCCATTTCATCTTTCTCAAGTGCCTTCTCTTCCAAACCTTGTGTGATGACTCCTTTAATCTCCTCTTCTGTAATTGGTGGAGGCAAATAACTACTTCCAGTTAGTCTAACTACTCCTTTAGTGATGATCTCAAAAAATTTTACAATTGGATAAAACGCATAACTAAATGTTAGAAGGACCGGTGCAAATCTAAGAGCAATCTTTGCAGAATTTGCATTACAATATGTTTTAGGGGTGATTTCACCGAAAACTAAAATCAAAAATGTCATTACTCCTACAGCAATTGCTAATCCATCATTTCCAAAAATCCTTAATGCAACACTTGTTGCAAGAGCTGATGACCCAACATTTACTAAATTATTTCCAAGATTAACACTAGACATCATCCAACTTGGATTTGATTTTAGTTTGTGCAAAGCCTTTGCACCTTTTTTATTTTCATTTAGTAATTGAGTAACTTTTGATTTTCTTACGCCAACAAGTGCTACTTCAAGACCACTAAAAAAACCTGAAAGTCCAATTAAAACTGCAAGTGCACTAATCTCTATCCATAAATCTACCATATTTTCCACCAAAAATTTTTTTCAGAACAACTTTGTTGTTTTTTCATTTAATTTGTTTGCACCATCTCTAGGCAGTAATTTCTAAAAAAACCTCTGATTTAACCTTTAGCAGTTTTCATCAATAATTTTTCAAAAAATTGAGCCTAGTTTTTTGGAGGTTTTGCAAATCTATTTGCTGCATTATGATGATAATCTACTGGCAACATTGCGTCTTTTTGTCTTCCAGTAAGTATGCCTACAACTTTGTCATCTTTTTTAATAATTTCTTGCTCCATCAATTTTTTAACTCCTACTACAGAAGCGCCTGAAGCCATTTCACAATCAAATCCATTCAATCCTACTACTGACATTGAATCTAACATTTCTGAATCTGTAACTGTTGTTACTACCCCATTGGTAAATTCTAATGCTCGTAAACCTTTGAGAATATTTGCCGGTTTTCCAATCTGAATTGCGGTTGCCTTTGTTTTTGGTAATAATCCCTTAATGTCATGATCATCGTAATATTCATTTATCAAATCTGTATTGGGTTTACCCTTGTTCCATCTTAATTCTTCTCCATTAAAGTCACCATTATACAAATCAGAAAGAGTTCTTGCTCCTTCTGCATTAATCACAGCAATTCTTGGAATTTTTTTTATCCATCCCCATTCATATAATTCCATTAATGCTTTACCACAACTGGATGTATTTCCTAATGCGCCTCCTGGATAAACAATCCAGTCTGGAACTTCCCATTCTAAATATTCTAATGCTCTAAAAGGAATTGTTTTTTGACCTTCAATTCGAAATGGATTCACAGAATTTACAGTATATCCATCTTTTTTTGCATCATCAAGTGATTGCTTTAATGCATCATCAAAGTTTCCTTCAACTTGAACAATTTGTGCACCAAACTGATAAGCTTGACTTAATTTTCCTGGCGCAATTTGACCTGATGGAATGTACACGTCACAATCAATTCCTTCATTAGCTGCAAACATTCCTGCTGATGCTGATGTGTTACCCGTTGATGCACATACAATTTTTTTTGCACCTACCATTTTTGCATGAGTTACAGCTGTTACCATTCCATTATCTTTGAAAGAACCACTTGGATTGTATCCTTCAGGTTGAAGCCAAAAATTATCACTTTTTATCCCAACAAATTCAGCAGCCTTTGACATATGATATGGTTTTGATAATCTCCCCTCTGCACCATCTAGGGATACTAAATTTTGTGCACATTCTTCTAAATTTTCAGTATCTATTTGACAGAAATTTAATAATTCACGAAATCTCCAAACACCGCTTTCGTTAAAAATACTACCTTGTGGATTTCTTCTTTGATAGAATACATCCTTTAGTTTTTCTGCAGGTTTATTTTTGTATTTTACATCTAAAAGGTGACCTTTCTCACATTGAACATTGGTACTAGTGATAGGGTACTCTAAACCACAATCAGGATCAATACATTTTAGAAAAGCATCTCCTTGCATTGTCATATCGCCGGATTCATCATAATTTAAAGCAAATGTGAATTTTTTGAATTATCAAAGCTATTTTTGCTAAACTTTAGATTGGATGTTTTCTTAAAGAAAATATGGTCACATATGGTGAATATCTAAAAAATATTCTCTCTCAAACAATGGAATCTTATCAAAATTTAAAAAACTTACAAGATAAACCTGGAGATCTTGATTTGATAAAAAAAGAATTATTGAAAATTAATGGTTTTTTGAGAGTTATTACAAATAAAATAGAAGATCAAAAAATTCCACGTTCTGAATTTCCATCTCTCAAAACTAAATTGAAATATTTTTTGGACACCTATTCTTTTGAACAAGAAATCGACACCATGTCTCCATTATATCACTCTGATACATTTCGAGTCAAAAACATACGTCTAAAAATTCTTGAATCATTGGAAGACAAAAATATGATGGATGATGTGAAAGATTTAATTGAAAAACTATGACTGAAAAAAAATGCGTCTTGTGTGGTTGCAAAGATCATAAACTCTTTGGTTGTAATCGGCATATGGCAAAAAAATGTAGTTGTTTTAATGGTTGATTATTTTCTCTTTGGACCAGATCTCTCATGAAAATTTAAACAGCATTTACACTCTTTTTCAATACATTCAGATTCATAATGATGACCACATATTCCACACTCACAACTCTTTGACATGTATTTTGTAAGTGGCTTTAGAATATATTTTATCTCGTAAAAATTTCTGATTTTAAGGTCAAATGAGATTATTTTTTACTTTTTTTGGTTTTGGTGGTTTTTTCTTTACTCTCTAACTCTTTTTCAATTTCTTCTGCTTTTTTATCTACTGCTTTAATGATTTCTTGAATTAATCCATCTAAATCACTATCATCTGCTTCAGGTTCAACATTTGATGCAATTTCTTTAATTACACTTGAAATTTCTGCACTGACATCTTCAAAACTTTCAGGATCCTCATATGCTGAATTATATAGATTTTTTAAATTATTGATATGTCCAATTATCTGATCAGTAATTACGATTTTATAATCAGTACCATTAACTTCAAATTCTTTTGAACTCATTATTCATTCACAATTTCATTAGTTTATAATGTTTTTCAGGAATTTTTTAATCTTAGAATATGATATAATCTAAAGCAGATGCATCACTAATCAATCTTGTATGCATTTTGCCTACCACGTAACCATTTTTGATATCACTCGCAGGAATCCATCTATTAGTTGATGTATAATGTCTTTTTTCTTGTAATTCTCGTTCTATAGATTCAATATCGAATTCGCCTTCTTCAATTTCTTGATTAGTCAAGTGTTTAATTGTGACTAGAATTTTTGTTACTTTAACACGGTCTCCAAATTTCCATTTTGATGCTGGATTTTCATCTGAGACTTCTAGGACTTTAATTTTCATTTGTTTATTGCCCAATGCATTATAGCTTATCAAACTCTTCTCATCTGTAAATTCCTCAAATGTAATTCTTGAATTGACTTCTGCATCTGATATTGTTTCTAAAAGTGAAGACGAACTAAATTCTGATTGGCCATAGTTATCTGAAGATAATGAAATACTTACTTCTGATTGGTCAACTTTTTGCTCACTTATTGGTTCAGGTTCTGGTTCAGTTACTGGCTCATTCAATAATTCAGATACTACATCTTTCATTGGTTCAGGTTCTGGTTCAGTTACTGGCTCATTTTGAAGTGATTCTAGTCTTTTAGTCTCTAAATCCCATAATTTCTGTAATTCTTCCTCTTTGGTTCCAAATTCTGACACTTTTTCTTCTAATTTTTTAATTTCAACTTCAGCTTCATTTTTTGTTAAATTTTGATTATTGTTTTCAGACACAAAATTACTGACTAACAATCCTTAAAAAACGATTTGAAAATCACTTTAAATTAGCACTAGTTCTTTGTTTTGTTTTAAATGGCATTTTACATTCTTTAAGATCAATGGATTCTCTTTTGGAATTTTTTTTTATGAATATCTCTCCATTATAATTACAAATAATGTCTGAAATTTCCAGTTTTTCATTCCAAATTTTGTAATATTCTCTTAGTTCTCGGTTTTCATATTTAGCTACTGCGACTCTTTTTTTTGATGAAAATTTGAAAGCTAAAAGAACCATTCTATTTTTGTAAATATCAAAAGTCTTGATCCATTCTAAACATCGTTCAATTTGATCAAACGGTACAATTAACGAAGTTCCTGTTCCTGATTTAGCCTCAATTGAAAATATTTTACTTTCATCTGTATTTACTGCCAAAACATCTGGTAATCCAGTACTTGGAGAGCCTAGTCTGAACGCTTTCCAGCCTTCTGTTTTTTTGAATCTTTTAACTAGTGTATCTTCCCATTGATATCCTCTCTGTCTTCTTGTTTTTGCAGCTCTTTGATTATTTTTTGAAATTTTATTTTTTGTAATGGTGATTGCTCTATATTTCATAGTTTTCTTCATTATTGTTAGATATAGTATACTAGGTAATAATGTAATTACTAATAATTTCTAACTTAAAATTTAAAATAGTTTTTTAATCTTATTTTTAATAAAATATTGATTCTATTGAATCTCGGTGACCGTCATTGATTTGACATTTCTGAGGTCATCGAACATTTTATCTAAATATGAGAGTATTGGTAACAAATTATGTCGGATTTGATTATTGAAAAACTTCAAGAACAAAGAGCAGTATTTCTTAACTCATTAAAACAATTAGATTTTCAACTAGCAATAGATCCAACTGAAGATGAAATAATTGAAATTGAGAAAATGAAGATTAGTACTATTGAAGAACTAAAAAAAATTGAACAAGAAATAGCATACTTGTCTTCCAAAGATTCATCATAAACTTCAATGAGTTTATCAAACCCTATAATTCTAAATTTCAATATTGGAAAAAATTATAGAAAATTTTGTTAAAATTAAGCGTGAATTTGCTTCAAAATATTCTGGAAGTGCTCATATTCAAGAAGTTCTTCCAAAGACTCCTTCTGATGATTTCTCAGTTGATTCTAAACATCTTGAAAAATTACATGAATTTACAAAAAAAAATCCCATTTACTTTAACTCCTATGAAGAAAATATTTCTGAAACTCCATTTGTTGTCTATGAAGGAGACATCAACGATTATTGGCTTAATAGCATTAAACACGGAACTAGTTGTCAGCCGTTTTATCCGACTTGGATGTTTTCAGCATATTTGATGGCATTATCTACAAAATCTCTAGGATACTCTCAATTAGTTGACATTGGGTCTGGTGATGGAAGAATTGCATTTTGTGGTGATGTTGTTGGTCTCCGATCACACAGTATTGAAATTGATGAAGGTCTAGTTGAATTACAAAAATTAATTTCTGTAAAAACAAATCATGATTTTCATCCAATTTGTCAGGATGCATTGGATTTCGATTATTCCATTTTGAACTTGAACTCTCCTGCTTTTTTTATTGGAGGTCTTGCTCAAATGGGTGGGGATATGTTGGCTACCAGTATTATTGAAAAAATTTACTCTATTGAAAATCTAAAACAATCAACATGTATTGTATTTGCTGGTACTAACTCAAAGCGTCATTTATCTAACAATCAATCAGAGGGAGGATGGAGTAATTTGATTGAGAAACATAATTTGGATGTGCTTCAAACTCTTTCATTGCCGACAGTATGGACATTTGATCAACAAGCAGAAACTCCTTACATCTATACAAAATTCAAATAATCTCAAAGAAATAACTTTCATCTTTAATCCCACATGTTGAAATTTTTACAATTTGACCAATTTGGGGTTGTTCTTTTTTACGTGCCATGATTCTAATCTTTTCTACAAATTCAACCATACAGAAATATCCATGACTGTCTTGAGAAAATTCAATAATTTCACCCTCGAAATTTCCTTTTAGTAATGAAACAATTCCATAACAACCATCACAAAACTCAGATGGAGGCCATACAATTTTTGTACAATTAGTACATTTTGGAATACAAAAATTTCCATTACTTAACTCTGACTCAAAACTCATGTTTCTAGAACCAATACCGTGGATGATGTAGCTGCTGCTGACATGTTGTGAACTAAACCAGTTTTAGCATTTTCAACTTGTCTATTGTGTGCTTTTGATTGGAGTTGTTGTACGATCTCGATTGTCTGAGCAATGCCTGTTGCTCCAAGTGGATGTCCTGACCCAATTAATCCCCCTCTAGGATTAATTTTAAAATTATCTGATTCATGTAATTCTTTAGCAAATTTTAATCCATTTCCTGAATTTGTAAATCCAATTGATTCTAATGCCATTGGTTCACAAACAGAAAATGCATCATGAATTTCTGCCACATCGATTTGTTCTATTTCTTTCTGTGCCATTTTTAATGCATTTTTAGAAGAAATTTTTGTCGATTCCATAGAACTTAATGAATCATTTTTTGTAAATCCTGCAGAAATTGTTTTTTGTCCAATTCCTGTTATCCAGACCGGATTGTCAGAAATTTCTTTTGCAATTTTTTCAGAGGCTAATAAAATTGATGCACTCCCTGTACATGAGCGAGAACAATCAAGTAATTTCAAATCTCCAGTTATGGCTTTTGAATTAATAACATCATTTATTGAATATGTTTTTTTAGATAATGCATTGGGATTTTTTTGTGCATGTTTGTGGTTCTTTACTGATATGATTGCAAGATCTTCATCTTTAATTGAAAATTCTCTTTTGTATGCACTTGTAAAAATAGATGCCCAAAAAATAGGATGTTTGAACGCACCTCGTGAATTATCCCAGTCTAAGATTTGACCTGGACTGTCATATCTTTCTGCACCTGAAATTAAAACCAAATCTGCTAGTCCTGAAGCAATGTATGAGTATCCAGAAACTATTGAATTAGTTCCTGAATTACACAAATTTTCAATCGAATGTGCTATTTTTGGTTTGATACCAATCATTTCAGAAAGTATGGGTGACAAGTATTTTGAATTGTTATTGGTCGACACAATTACTGAATCAATCTCATTTTTTGGTATGCTGGGATTATTTTTTAGTAGTTCTTTAGTGGATTCCAATAATACTGATTCAATTTTTTTATCATCCATTGTAAATGGCGTGATTCCAGTTGCTACGATACCTACTTTATTCATATTATTCCTCAAATAATGTCTTTTTCAATAATTTTATTGATTCTATAGTGTCTTCTACTGGGTTGAATTGAATAATTGGAAGATCTATTCCTGTATTTTGAAAACTAACTAATTGTTTTTTACACTCTTCGGGTGTTCCAGCAATTGTAAATTCAGATAACATTGAATCTGACACAAATTCGTGTAGTTGACTGAAACCTGATTTATTATATTCTTCAAATATTTCGTTTGTTTCTCTATTGAATCCATTATCTGCCATAAACTCTCTGTAAATTTTCCCAACTGCAATATAGAATGCTAATGTTTTTTTGGCACGTTCAATTGCTTTTTCAGAATCATTTGATATCGCAGTAATAATTTGGCATGTTACATCAATCTTTCTTTTTAATTGCATTTTAGAAATGGTTTCTTTCATTTCATTTTTTGGTCTTAAATAGAAAATTGTCCCATCTGCAACATCCCAAGTTAATTCCACCATTTTTTTATTGATAGCTGCAATGTAAATTGGAATTGAATCTCTATTAGGGTTTATCAACAATTTAAAATTCTTTAAATCAAAAATTTTTCCTGAATAATTGATTGATTTTCCACTAGTGATTAATTTGATGATTTCTACATATTCTCTCATTCTTTGAAGTGGTTTTTCAAATCTATATCCATGAAATGATTCTACAATGGGTACGCTACTAGTACCTAATCCTAGAATCATCCTTCCTTTTGAAATTATGTCTGTTGATACTGCGCCCATTGCAATTGTTGCTGGACTACGTGAAAATATGTTGATGATGGATGAACCTAGTTTTTGATTATTATTTATTGCTGAAATTCCTGCTAAAACTGAAAAATTTTCCATTCCCCATGTTTCAGGAACCCAAATTGTCTCAATTTTTGAATCATTTAGAATTCTTGAACATTCAAAAACTTCTGAAATCTTTAACATTGAGCCTAAACTACATGAAATGCGCATATTTGGATTCATTCAAAAGGATATTCTAGTCTTATGTTTTTAGTATTATGTTAATTTTCCTTGAGGTGATAAATTATGTCGATACTGACTATCTATAATCATGAGTCAAGAAACTCTTGAAAATAACCATACCACAAAAAATAATGATTTTTGGAAAGTTGCTACAAAATATGCTGCGGTATCTCAGGATGAATCCTTTGTTGAGGAAGTGGCATATATGATGGTAACACTACACCGTACTGGCGCATAAATCTAAATAATTTTTGATATACTTTCTGAACATTCTTCCAAGTCTTTAAATGAATCAATAGAAAACCATTTTGAATTATGAAATTTCACCACTGAAAGTTTTCCATCTTTTGCCATTTCTGGAAAGAGTGTTTTTTCAATATCTCCTTTTTGAGGTAACTTATCTAAAACAATTTTTTCAAGATGATAAATCCCTGCATTCATCCACGTATTTGAAATGGGTTTTTTTTCTGTAAATTTAGTAATTTTTTCATCTTCAATTGCTATCACTCCAAATTTAGTAACTAATTCAATTGATGCGAGGGAGTTTGTTTTTTCCATCACTTTTGTTAAATCTATATTTGTTATTACATCTCCATTGATAACTAGAAATGATTTTTCATTAATCCATTTTCTTGCATTCTTTATTGCTCCTCCAGTACCCAGAGGATTTTTTTCTATCGAGAAATTTATTTTCACTCCTAATTTCTTTTTCTCAAGATAGTTCTCAATCATGTCTGTTTTATATCCGGTACAAATAATGATCTCCTTAATGTTGTATTTTTTTAAATATTTAATTTGCCACTCAATTATTGGAATATTTTTTATTGGAACAAGTGGTTTTGGTAGGTAGTCGGTTACTGGTTTTAATCTGGTACCCTTCCCTCCAGCTAAAATAATTGCTTTCAACTATCAGATACGTCTTTTTGACTCTTATCTA
>VMDM01000022.1 GCA_008080815.1 Candidatus Nitrosopumilus sp. | reverse complement strand
TATCTCCGATTGCACCCGAACCTCCCCTCCCTGCAAATACAAGATGTGATGTTTTTTCAAATTTGATTTTCTTTATTGGTTTTTTGTATGCTTCAAAAGCAATTTCTGACCATTTATCATATGTTTTGTGCATTTCTTTAGAATCAATTTTTTTTAACGATTGATAATCAATCATAAATTATTGATGACTATTTTCCATATAACACTTGATTTTAATAATGTCTTAAAATAGTCAATTTGTGAATGATATGAATAATGATTCTTCATTGAGAACTGTTGAATGGAAAAATAATAAAGTTGTAATGATTGATCAAACCAAGTTACCTAATGAGCTTGTTTTTGAGGAATATGATGATTTTAATCAAGTTGCACATGCAATAAAAACTCTAATTGTCAGAGGTGCACCTGCAATTGGTGTTTCAGGTGCTTTTGGTTTAGCTTTGGCAGTTTTACAAAGTAGAGCAGTATCAAAAGAGGAATTAATTTCAGATTTAGAAAATGCTAAAAAAATTCTTTTTGCAACAAGACCAACTGCTGTAAATCTTGGTTGGGGTTTGGAAAAAATCATGAATATTGCAAAAACTGGAAATTCTGTAGAAGAAATAAAGGATTTAGTGATTACAGAAGCAAAAAAAATGGCTGATGAGGATATTGAAATTAACAAAGCTATGGGGAAGAATGGATCTAAATTATTTGATGATAACGATACAATAATGACTCATTGTAATGCAGGCGCATTAGCTACTGTTGCTTATGGTACAGCTCTTGGTGTAATTAGAGCTACCAGAGAAAGTGGAAAAAATGTCAAAGTGATTGCAACTGAAACTAGACCTATTCAACAAGGTTCCAGATTAACTGCTTTTGAATTAAAACATGATGGATTTGATGTAAGTTTGATTCCTGATACTGCTGTAGGTTATTCAATGGCAAATGGATTGGTTAACAAAGTTGTTGTTGGTGCAGATAGAATTGTAAAAACAGGTCATGTTTTTAATAAAATTGGAACATATCAAGTGGCAACCATGGCAAAACAACATGGAATCCCATTTTATGTTGCAGCACCATTATCTACAATAGATCTTCAAACAAGAGCTGAAGATGTCATTATTGAGATGAGAAAAGGTGATGAAGTTACTGGAATTGGTGGTAAAAAGACAGCACCTGATGAAATAAACGTAATTAATCCTGCTTTTGATATGACTCCTCCTGAATTAATTGCAGGAATTATTACTGAAAAAGGGGTTGCAACTGCACCCTATGAGGAATCGATTCCTAAATTATTTGAAGCTAACAATTAGAAAGTTTTTATTGATTTTATTCAATTTTAATTAATATGCCTACAGTAACCTCTCAGGCAATTGAAGATTCACTTAAACAATGCATGGATCCTGAAGTTCCACTCAATATTGTCGAAATGGGATTAATTTATGGAATTGACGTGGCTGAAAATAACGATGTTAATATCAAAATGACAATGACTACTCAGGGTTGTCCTTTGCATGAAACCTTGGTTTCTGATGCAACAAGATTTGTTAAAAAAGTTCCTGGAGTAAATAATGTAAAAATTGACATTGTATGGGATCCTCCATGGTCAATGGATAAAATGACTGAAGAAGGAAAATTAAAAATTAAAAAAATGAGTGCAGATATGAATACCCCTGCACCAATTAACTATGAAACTGCTTTACCTCAAGGTGTTGGTAAATTGGTCCAGCAAGAAGATGGTTCTATGGTCTTAGCTAATGAACATGAACAAGGATTTATGGTTAATCAAGCAATTGTTGATTTTTGGAAATCCTGTAATGGACAAAGAAAGGTTACTGATTTAGTTCAAGTTTTTGCTGAACAAACTGGTTTGCAAAGAAAACAAGTAGAAAAAGAAGTCATGCAGTTGTTACAACAATTGCGAGACGGCGGATTAATTGTTCTAAATGAGAAATCATAAAAAAATTATTTTAAAAAATTGAATTTGAATTAGCACCGTCAAAATTTATCGTTACGCCTGAAAGATATTTTATTTTATTTTGAACAATTGATTTTACAAAATCTCCTATTTCTTTTGGTTCTCCCAATCGATTCATTGGAAGAGTTTTTTTAAATTCTTCAATATTTTCTACCAACTCTTTTGTTCTGTCTGTATTGATTGGACCTGGTGCAATATTGATACAACTGATACTTCTTTTTGCATATTCTTTACTCAAAACTTTGAAAATTTCCACAAATGCAGTTCTGTATGCAGCAGAAATAATTAATTTAGAATTTGGCTCTTTAATCACATTTGAACTAATTAGGAAAATATATCCGCCATCTTCAATTTTGATATTTTGTAAAATTGTTACAAATCCTAAAAATAACTGATTATGATATTTTTTCCAATCCTCTTCAGTAATTGATTCGAATGGTTTTGGTTGAGGACCTCCGGTATTTAGTACTAGAATATCTGTTATAGGGAAATCATTGACAAATTTCCTTACATTATCAATATTTGATGTATCTATATCATTTTTTGATGCTGCAAAAACTTCAATTTCTAATGTTTCAAGTGACTCTGCAATAGCCTTTCCAATTCCTCTGGAACCTCCTAAAACAATAGCTTTCATAATGCATTAATGTGAAAAAGGATGATTAAATTTCTTTAATATCAATAATCGTAGCATGAACTGAATCCATTTGAACAATAGCCCTTTTTTCTTCCCATCCTAATGCAACATACCAATCTCCAGAATCATCATCATATTTTGTCTCTAACACTTGAAGAATTTCTGGTTTAACATCATATTTTTTAGCAATTGCCGAAATTCCAAGTGCAATTGCATCTTTTTCTTTTTCTAATCTTCTCTTCATTAATCCAATTCCTGGACTCATGAAAATTCTAAAACATTAGATCTAATAAGTTAATTGATAAATTTACTCTCAAGTGAATATTTTTCAAGTCAAAATTTTCTAATATGCCATTTTTTTCATAAATCTTGACATCTATGAAATTAATTCAAAAAATTTACAATTCAAAATTTATTCAATTTGAAAATCAGATCTCTCTAGTAATTTTACTTTCAGTACTTGGACCAGTCATTACTGTCTCTGCAGGGTTTTGGGATGCAATATCTCATTTACTAAATGAGCCAGAGTTTTTTTGGAGTCCATCACATGTAATCGTATATTTTGGAGTATCTATGACTGCCTTTGCTGCATTTTTAGGTAAAATACAAATTTTCAAAAAACCACTTTCAAAAAGTTTCAAAAATGGCATTCATCTTGTAACTATTGGTGCTATTTTACAACTAGTCTCAGGATTTGGCGATTCGCTTTCCCATGATCTATTTGGAATAGATGGTTTAATTTCTTGGTCTCATCAACCGCTTGAATTAGGTCTAGTTTTAGGTTCACTTGGTGGTTTGATATTATTAAAAAATCGTGAAAATTCTAGATTAAAGATTCTATTACCATTTTCAATAATTACATTTTTGTTCTTTACAATTTGGCTTGGATTCAATCTAGTTTTGATTTTTGGTCATGTAATACAATGCATTCCAGTCTATGAGATATTTTCATCTGGTTGCGCAATATTGTAATTTTTTATTTTAAAAAATGATAACACAATAAGCACTAAAATTCCAACAAATATCGTGATACCTGGTCCTGTCATTTGTTTTGAATTTGTATCACCTAACTCCATTTCTAAATTCACTTTATTTTTTGCTAAATTAGTCACTTTGAGAAAATATTTGCCGTCTTGAGAGTAATCAAAATATCCTACTGACATTTTGGTCTTTATTTTTTCTTCTTTAATCACATTTTCACTAATGTCTAAAATTTGGATGAAAATCTCCTCTCCACTAAAATCAGGCATGTATACTTTGTAAAATCCAATATCTTTTCCATAAAACTCTGATGAAATTTGATATGAATTTGATTGATTCAAAGAAATTTTCTCAAAAATAATTTGATTTTCTACAAATACCATTGAAATCCAAATCATTCCTACAATTACTAGACATATTCCAATTTTGAATGGGGAAACTATCAACTCTATTGAGAAAAAATTTCTTCATTTAATAAAAGAAACGAAGGGCTCGGAGGGCTTCGATCCCTCGACCTGGCGGTTCGAAGCCGCCCGCACTATCCAGACTGTGCTACGAGTCCAAACAAGTAAGAATTTAACAGGCCTAAAAATCTGTCTTATTGCAGTGAAAGTTTCAAAAAAAGTTGCAGGAGTTGAATACGCAATTCGTGATATTGTTCTTGCTGCTAGAAAAGTTCAACAAAAAGGAATGCAAGTAGATTATCTCAATATTGGTGATCCTGTTCAATATGGATTTCAACCTCCAGATAATGTTAAACAAGCATTAATTGATGCAATCAAGAATGGAGAAAATTATTACTCTACATCAGAGGGTTTACTGGAATTAAGACAAGAAATAGCAAAAAAAGAAAATGCCAAAGGATTGTCTATTTCTGCTGATGAAATTTTAATTACAAATGGTGTCTCTGAAGGACTCGACATGGTGATATCCTCCATTGTTGAAGAAGGAGATGAAGTACTATTACCTGGACCATATTATCCACCATATGCTTCCTATGTGAGATTGCACGGTGGTAACCCCGTAGAGTTTGCAGTTGATTTAGAAAACTCTACTCCTGATATTGAAGACATTAAATCAAAAATAACACCAAAAACAGTTGCAATCTGTCTTATCAGTCCAAACAATCCTACTGGTGTTGTCTTTAATGAAAAATCACTTAGAGAACTTGTAAACATTGCAAATCAAAATAATTTGTATATTATCTGCGATGAAATCTATGACCAAATTATCTTTGATCAGGAATTTGTTGGAATTGGTAAAGTTGCTGGAGATTCACCTGTAATTGTTCTAAATGGATTCTCCAAAGTTCATTTAATGTCTGGTTGGAGAATAGGTTACATTGCATTTAACAACTCTTCAAAGTTAGATGCTTTGCGTGAGAATTTACCAAAATTAGCCAGAGTCAGAATTGCAACTAGCCTACCTGTTCAGCATGCAGCTTTGGAATCATTACGTGGACCACAAGACTATATCTCTAACTTTGTTTCCGAAATTAAAAAACACAGAGACTTTGTAATCAAACGATTAAACGAAATGCCTGGATTGTCATGTCCAAATCCCAAGGGTGCATTTTATGCATTTCCAAAAATTGAAGACAAAAGATTTGGTAACGACAAAGAATTTGTTACAAAATTACTTGAATCAAAAGGTGTTTTGACTGTTCATGGTTCTGGTTTTGGTGAACAATATGGCAATGGTCACTTTAGATTGGTTTATCTTCCTAAAATGGAAATTTTGGAATCTGCAATGAACAAGATTGAAGAATTTGTATCTCAATAACTCCAAACTGTAATTTTTTCAGGAATTATTTCAATAATACAATTAGTATCTTCAAACAACTCTTTTGCTGATTTATTATTCATTGATTTAAAATATCTCAAAAGAATTTTTTTTGCAATAGGATTAATCTTGTTCTGTTCTAAAATTAAATTTGCAGTTCCTTGACCCATCACACCATAAATTGGAGAATTAATTCCCTGATCAACACAAAATGAAATTTTATTATTTTTTTGAATATTTTTTACTTTTTGAGTTCTAGTATTTGCTCCAATGAAAATTTTTTTTGCAGAATATCTATACCAAACTGGAACAATATGTGGGGTTTTATTTTTTCCAATAGTTGCCAGATGCAAAATCTTTTGTTTTTTTAAAAATTCATCTTGCTTTGACATTTTTTCTAAATCCTAATCCAATCATAATGAATCCAAATGCAAGCATTGCAACTGACACTTTTTCATTTGTTATTTCAGCATTAAAGAGAAACTCTTCAACAAAATCAAATCCCCATACTAGTATCTGTCTTGCAAGCACAATTGTTGCCATGATACAAAACATGGTTCCAATGGCTGTGAACCAATTTTTGCCTCGCCTATAATATTCGTGGCTCATTAGTATGAATTTTAGATGATTTTGATTCCAGGATTTTTGATCTTATTTTGAATCATTGCATTGAGAAGCAGAGGTGTTGACATTTCTGCAAGATAAGATAATTCAAGAGGTCCAAGATAAATTGATCTTAGACCTTTAATTTCATCTATCAGTGTGTTTACAATTGCAACTGAATCTTTGTCATCACCACAAACAAAGATATCATAATCAAGTTCCAATGTTGGATTGATTAATTTTTTTTCAGATATTACATGAAATGCAGAAACAATTTTTGATTTATTTTTCATATGATTTGAGACAAGTTTGTATGAGAATGGTTTATTCTCTTTGATTGCAACACATTCAAAACCTACATCAGTCTTTGTCATTGGAACAATTGGTGAAACTACAACACAATTATCACTTACTTGAGGTAATATTTCAGAACATACTGCATCAATATTTTCATAAGGAATTGACAAGATCAAAACATCACTTTGTTTTGCAACAGTTACATTGTCTGTTCCAGTAATACTTCCTTTGATATTTCCAAATGATTCATTTGCAATCTTTGAATATTCTTCAGCTGCCTCTGATGCACGTCCAGCATCTCTAGAGCCAACTATTACTTGATTATTGATTGCCCATCTTAGAGCAAATCCTTTTCCCATTCCGCCTGTTCCACCAATAATTCCTACTTTCATGTTTTTTTACAGATAATGTTATTATTATCTCTATTTACACGAGTCTCAGATTGGGACAAATTATTTTTCTAAGACATGGTCAGGCAAAAAATAATGTTGATAAAATTTTAGCTGGAAGAACAGAAGGTGTTCCTCTTACTGAAACTGGAATTTCTCAAGCACAACATGCAGCAGAATTACTTACTCATATGAAAATTGGTGCAATTTACTCTAGTCCAATTCAAAGGGCAAAACATACTGCCGAGATTGTAGGTGAAAAAAACTCTATTGATGTAACAATTGATGATAGACTAATTGAACTTGATATGGGAAAATTTACTGGAAAAAGCTATAGTGAGATTATCTCTGAACGCGGAAATGTTTTTGAGAAATTTTACAATGGTGATCTAGAAATTGCTCATAATGGTGTGGAGACCTTTGACCAAGTCAAAAAACGCGTAAAAAGTATTGTAGATCATGTAATTGAAAAACACGAGGATCAGAATGTAGTTCTAGTTACTCACATGGATCCCATCAAGGCAATGATCTCTACCGTGGTTGATCTCTCTCCTCAGAACCTATTTAGTTTGATTATTGCAAATGCTTCATTGAATCTATTTCGTGAGTCAAACAAGACATTTTCTTTGTCAGCCATCAATTTGATGCATCCCTCTCGATTCGATCAGAATTACTAAGTCCATTTTTTGTAAACTCTTATATAGAAATCTAAGGCGAATTGAAATATTCACTATGAAGGGCGTAATTGGTCTTTTAGCAGTTTTGGCGGTTCTAGTAGTAATTCCTGTTGCTGAATATGCATTTGCTGCAGGTGATGAACCAGGTGAATATCTTGATAGACGTGTAGTAATTTGGAATTTATTCTTTAGAATGATGACTATAGCATTTGTAGTAGGTGCAGTAGTCTCTGGAACCATTATCTGGCAAGTATGGAGATTTAGAGAATCCCATCCAAAAGCCAAACCTACTCCATATGAGGGGACTGATTGGTAGATGGCACACTCTGCATGGCCTGAATGGATCTATGTTGGTGTAGTAATTGCACTAATGTGTTGGGTAGGTGCCGAAGCTTGGGAAGCAGAAAGACTAGTAGAACATTATCCAGAAGATGCACACGTGATCAAAGTCACTGGTCAACAATGGTTTTGGACCTTTGAACATGAAGATGGAACTAAAGAGATCGGTGAATTACATGTAGAAACTGGTAAAGCTTACAAATTTGAAGTGACCTCCAAAGATGTCAATCATTCTTTTAATATTCATGATTATGTAGTATTAATGGATGCAATCCCAGGTAGAGTAAATCATGTATGGTTTGCTCCTGATAAAGCAGGTGAGCATGACATTCAATGCAGAGAATACTGTGGATTAATTCACTATAACATGAGAGGAAAATTAATTGTGGAGGATCCATCATCTTGACAACCCTTTTATCACAATCAAATGGAGGAGTTAACTAATGGTACTGGAACTTCAAAAACCACGTCCAATTTGGCAAATAATGTTTTCAACACATCACACTGATGTAGGTTTACTATACTTGATTATGTCCTTGGGATTCTTGTTCCTTGGTGGTGCACTAGCTCTTGCAATTAGAGCTGAATTATTCTTACCAGGTTCCCAAATCATTGGCGATGCCATGACATTTAACAGAATGTTTACTGTTCATGGTACAACATTGATCTTTTTGTTTATCATTCCATTTGCATCTGCAGTAGGAAACTATTTCGTTCCAATCATGGTCAGATACAAAGATATGGCTTATCCAAAACTAAATGCAATTGCATTTTGGTTAATTCCACCAGCAGGTGCACTCATTTGGTTAGGCTTTGCAGACTTTACATGGTATGCAACACCACCATATTCTATCATTAGTGCTCCAGGTCCAGCAGCAGACATGTGGATTTTCGGATTAAAGATTTTGGGTATTTCTTCAATTCTTGGTTCAATTAACTTTGTTGTAACAATAATGAGATGCAAACACCCTGACATGTCTTTGGGACAAGTTCCATTATTGGCATGGTCATTTTTGACTTCATCATTAATCATTTTAGTTGCAATGCCAACCTTTGCAGCAGCACTCTTGATGTTACTTACAGACAGATTGGGAGTCTCTGGATTTTTCAATCCTGCAATGGGTGGAGATCCAATTGCATATGCTCACTTGTTCTGGTTTACATTCCATCCAGAAGTGTATGTACTAGTTATTCCAGCAATCGGTATGATGTATGAAATTATTCCAAGATTTTCAAGAAAACCAATTCACAGTTATCAATCAGGAATTACTGCATTTGTTTTATTATCTATTGTAGGATTCTCATCATGGGCTCATCACATGTATGCAACAGGAATGTCCTTTACAGAAAAGACTGTCTTTATGGTAGGTACATTAGCTGCCGTTCCAGCATCAGCACTTCATGTCTTTAACTTTGTAGCAACAATGTGGAATAGTAGAATTAGATTCTCTACACCAATGATGTGGGCAATTGGTGGAATTGCATTGTTCTTCTCTGCAGGTGCAGGAGGTGTAGCAAATGCTGCAATGCCTTTAGACTTTACAACTCACGATACCTATTGGGTAGTTGGACACTTCCATCTATTTGTCATGGGAACAATCGCATTTGGTTCAATTGGTTATCTTTACTACATGTACCCATATGTTACTGGTAGAATGTATAATGAAACAATGGGTAAAGTTCACTTTGTAATGTCATTTATCGGAACTGTAATGGTATTCTTTACCCAACACGTTTTGGGACTATACGGAATGCCAAGAAGAATTTACGATTATCCTCCAATTCCAGAATGGATCACAATGAACCAAATTGCATCAATTGGTGCAATGATTATTGGTGTCAGTATGGCAATATTCCTTGCAAACATGATTTACAGTGCTGGAAAAGGTAAACCTGCAAACATTGAAGACCCATTCGGTGTAGGTGGAAGATACTACTATCCATTTGAGGCAAAGAACCCACATCACTAGGAGAAATAAAAAATGAGTCACGAACAAAACGTATACAGAACAACGCCAGCCAGAACTGGAAAAATGATGGCAATCATGCTAGGCATTTGCATAGTTGGTGGTGCAATTTTCTTTTCATTATGGGATTACTGGATATCTCAACCAGCACCAGTTGTAGCAATGATGGCAGGTTCAGTTGAGTCATCTGGTCCAGCTGTAGCAACTGGAAAAACAATTACACAAGATTTAGTTTTCTTGGAATCTGCGGACTTTAGAAATTTGGTATTTAATGCATTACCCGGTGAACCAGGAAATAATCCAACAATTAACATGAGTGTTGGTGATAAAGTAGTCTTTAATGTTGAAAACGGTGGAAAATCATTCCATGCATTTGGTGTAACAAAAGCTGATGAAGGATTCGCTGGAATCATTCCAGGAACTGAAGTCGCATCTGCATCAAATCCATTAAAAGCTGGTGAATCTGGTTCAAGTGAATTTATTGCAGGTGAAGAAGGTACATACTATTACATTTGTACTGTTCCAGGACACAGAGAACAAGGAATGGTTGGTGAGATAATTGTAGGTCCTGCTACTGGTGGTTCCTCTAGTGGTGTAGCTGCAGGTCCTACTGGAGTTTCTCATGAATTTGAATTAAATTTTGTAGAGTCATCTGATTTTAGAACTTTAGCATTTAATGCATTACCAGGTGAAGATGGACACAATCCAGAAATTCGAGTTAACTCTGGTGATGAAGTTACAATATCATCTAGTAACAATGGAAAATCATTCCATGCATTTGGTGTTGTAAATAATCCTGAAGACTTTAACAATGTAATTTGGGGTTCTGAAATTGCATCAATGTCTAGTCCACTAAAACCAGGTGAAGGTGGTAGTACTACTTTCTTAGCAGGTGCACCTGGTACATACTATTACATCTGTACAGTTCCAGGACATGCATTACAAGGAATGCAAGGAACATTTATCGTCGAGTAATTTTGGCAATTCAATACCTAGCCCTATCAACAATGATAGTTCTCTATTCATTGATGTTCTTAGGTGGTTACATTTCTGCAGCAGGATTGGGATTAACCTGTCCTGAGTGGCCATTGTGTCCAAATGGTGTAATGCCTTCAGAAGAATATCTTATAGAGTGGGTCCACAGATTGGCTGCTGCTACAACAGGTGCTCTAGTTATTGCAACAATGGCTGCCGCATTAATCAACAAAAATTCAACTTGGAAAATAAAACTAACTAGTTGTTTGGCAACTGCATTTGTAATTACACAAATTACGTTAGGAGCTCTAGTAATAGATCTTAAACTGCATGCATTACTTGTTGCAATTCATCTTGGTATGGGAATTTTACTATTCTCTATGGTGTTACTAACGACAATCTTTGCATTCAGGATTGCCAAAGTTCCAATGACTACTAAAGCTTAGATTTTTTTAAAAACTTTGGAATGTAAATGTAAATGAAAACTCCAGTCATTGTTAATGCACCTACTGTAATGGCGGCAATGAAAATTACTCCAAATGGGCTCTGCGTACCCATATTGAAAGTGTATGTGAGTACTCCTTCTTCACTCATATCATAAAGATCAATTTTTACAATGTGATTTCCTGAATTTCGCCAAATATAGTCAAAATCCCAATGCGAGCCTTCAATTGATGTTGGCGGAATGGCATCGATCTGTTGATCATTATAGAATACTCTGATTCCCATTGTGAATCTATCTACTTCTTCAAACTCAAATCCCTCTGTAACTCGAACCATGAACTGAGAAGGTTCATCAATCTGAGGAAACTCTGGAGCTGTTGCTACTTGAACTCTATAACCTCCAACGAATTCTTCTGCGGAATTAAACATTGAATGAGCGTAAACTTCAGAAAATCCTGAGGCTAAAAATATCAAAACAAATGAGGCGATAATCATTGATCGCTGTTTTTTCATATATTATTGAAAACATCTAGATGAATATAATACAAGTCAAATTTAGATCTAAAATTCTTCAAAACCTTTAAATGGAAATCGGGAAGACAAATTTCGTTGACCCTCGTTACAAAATCAATCGATATTAAAACACCTGTAGAGAATGTCTTCACTTATTTTGCAAGACCTGAACACGTCTCTGACCAAATTAAGAACGATTCAGTAGGAATGACTGTCATTCCAATGGATATCAAAGAAGGCATGGGTGTAGGTACAACCTTTAGAATTATCGGTGACTTTAGCGGAAAGCGCTTAGAGTGGGATTGTGAGACAACTGAATTTATCAGAAATGAAAAAATTTCAGCAAAACAAATTGAAGGTCCATTCAAAAAATGGTCTATCACTAATGAATTCAAATCATTAGGAAATAATCTCACAAGAGTAACAATGTCAGTTGATTATGAGATGCCATTTGGTCCATTAGGTGCCATTATGGATAAAGCAAAATTTGCAAAATCTGCTGAAAGAGGAATGGAAACTGCTCTATACAATGTTAGAGGTCTTTTGGAAGGCAACGGTTCAATTCCAGTATACATCACACTAGAGGCATATCAAAAATTACTTTCCGAAAAGAAAAAGATGAATGATGTTCCAGTCTCAACAGTACTAACAGCAATTCTTGAAAAGTACAATGAGATTGAAGCAAAAACTCAAAACTAAATTTTAGTTTCTTTTCATACTTAAGATTAATAACGACACTGCGCATATTTTTTTTGGTGGGTCTATAGCGCAGCCAGGTAGCGCACAGGACTCTTAATCCTGCTGTCGAGGGTTCGAATCCCTCTAGACCCGCTTTATTTCATTTTTCTAATCAAGGTAAATCTAGGTTTATCAGGTTCAATGTCTTCATGCATATCTACATCACTGATTGGCATGACATTGTAGCTTCGCCAATATTTTTTCATGTTACGATATTTGTGATGCTCATCAATAGATTCTTCTGATTCACTAAATTTTTCACAATTCATTATGTATTTTGATGATACTCTATACATTTCAGAAACTCCTTTTACCAAAGTTTCATCATCTAGATAGTTCAACAATCCATGAGTAAAGACAAAATCAATTGAATTATCATCAAAAGGCAATTGTGTAATATCTCCTAATTTGAAAACTGCACTAGGTTGTTTCTGAGAAGCAATATCTAATGCATATTGTGTAATATCTACCCCATTTGTGACAAAATCATCTGGAAATAGTCGTAAATCTATTCCTGTTCCACAACCAATCTCAAGAACACTTGTGCATCTAAGAGAAATTACTAAATCTTTAACATATTTTGCAAATTCTGGATTGTATCTTGATTCATTTTCTTCAGCATATTTTTTCCAAAAATTTTCATCATTCATTATATTTTTTAAAAATTTGCGGTATTTGTGAGTATCACTAGTGGCTACATTTGCATGGAACTAGTTTTGTATCAAATGTGCAATCATGTGGACCTTCAGATTTTCCTTGAGTAGGAATTTGTTTCATACAATCCTCATGTCTGCCTTTTCTACAGAACCAACAAATTTCATGTGTACCACCTGTGGAGCATGATTCCATGTAGTTTGTATTTTCAAGCCTGTAAAAAACTTCGTGATATCAGATGTATGTCAACCATGGTAAAAATCTCTCATCTTTACCCATCACAACATCTGAAAATGATTTTTGTAATGCTTTTGTAATTGGACCCATCTTTCCATTTCCTACAATTACTTTATCGACCTGTGTGACTGATTTTACTTCTGCGGCTGTTCCTGTCATGAAAATTTCATCTGCTGCATAGAGATCATCACGTTCAAGATCACTTTCAATTACAAATCCACCATTTTGTTCTATGAGTTGAATAATACTATCTCTTGTAATTCCTTCCAATCCTCCAGCAGATAGTGGTGGAGTGTAAATTATATCATCTTTAACAACAAAAATATTTTCAGCGCTTCCCTCTGCAATTTTTCCTTTCCAATTGAGCATAATTGCTTCATCATATCCATTTTCTAATGCTTCCATTCTAGCTAATGCAGCATTTGCATAATTTGATGCAGCTTTAGCTTGTGTTGGTTGAGATCTAGAATCAATTTTAATCCAACTTGAAACTTTACACTTTGCTCCAGAAAACTTGCCAGCCTTTGATTCTCCCATCTTCCATTCCCAACATGCAATAGATGCATCCACTTTATTTGCAGTTGGTGTTAATCCCATTGTACCATATCCGTAATAGGCTAGAGGTCTAATGTAACATTCTTTGAGACCACTAGTTTTTACAGTTTTGATTATTCCTTCAGAAATTTGTTTCTTGGTGAATTGCATTTTCATTGAATACAATTTTGCCGATTTGAAAAATCTATCAACATGTTCTGGTAATCTAAAAATTGCTGAACCATTTGGTGTATTGTAACATCTAATTCCTTCAAAAATTGAAGTTGAATAATGTAAGGCATGAGTTAAAACATGAACTTTGGCATCTTTGAAAGGAACCAATTTTCCATTCATCCAAATTTTACCTACTTCTTTCATAGGATTTTAAAAAAATCATGCTAATTTAAAGAATTATCTTTTGTAAACTAAATATCCTGTAATGCATATAGTATTTCATGGAATGGACACTTGGATTTGCAGCTATTGCACTTTTAGTAATTGGATTAATTGGTCAAGCTTTTGAAATGAGAAAAATCAAGCAGACACTCTACGGTGATGAGCAGTTAGGCTCACCAATTATTTTCACAAATAAGAAAAATTTCAAATGGTATGGTGTAATTGGAGTTGGAATTGTTCTATGGTATATCGCTGAGCGTAGTACTTTTTGATCTATATAGATCAGCTCTAAATAGTAGAAATTAGTAATATAATTAACGCGTGTTTAGGGTAACGCCGGACTAAGTCATGATAAAGGTCCAAGAACAAACCCTTGAGGGCGTGACAAGTGAAAACCTTGTGCGCCTACTTTAACTAAACAAAATTAATTTCAGAGATTTCACTGTGAATTGCTGCAATTGCTTTTTTGATATTGTCATTTGAATCCTCTACAACAATAATGATTCTAGATGTTTCTTCTTGTGCGTCCATGTTGAGAATGTTTATTCCAGTATCGCCGATTTTTGCACTAGTTCTAGAAGCTACTTGTTGAACTCTCCACATCTCATCACCAATTAATGTTATGACTCCACGATTGTATGTAATTGTGGCAAGAGGATCAAATGATAAAAGATATTTCTCATTTCTTTTTACATATTCTGAATCTAAAAATAAAATTCTAGAAAATTCAATTCCATCTTTTGTGAATGGAGATAAAATTACAAATTCACTATAACGTTTATCTTTTTCAAGAGAGTTAAGCAATTTCTGAACTGATTGATTTTCAATTCTAAAAATTGCACAATTGTCTTTTCCAGTTACAATCTTTATTGGGTGACCTTTCTGTTCATCTAAATTTCTCTTTATTAGAGTGCGATCATTCGGTTTGGACATATTTGTTACTTGTATTGGCATATCTACTCCATTTTCAACAATTTCTTTAATTGCAATTGGATCTAGAATTTTCATTCCAAACATTCCAGCTAATCTTGCTTCATTATATGATAATTCTAAAACTTCTCTCAATCCCGTGTCTACAATTTTTGGATCTGCTGATACCACTGCACTATCCTTTTCAAAATCTATACTTGTTTCATAATCTTTATGAAATAATATTCCTAAATCGGCAGCTGTCCTATCTGAACCTCCTCGCTCATATGTAGTTAAAATACCATCAATGGTCTTTCCAATGAATCCTCCAATTGTAACAACTTGTGAATTTTGTGTTAATTCATTCATCTTGGAAAATCTCTTTTTTGATTCTGAAGGAAGAAAATTTGTTGATTCAATATTGTTGTCTGTAATAATTGGCCAATCTTCAAATTCTATACTTGATGCTGTGATTTTGGAACTTGATAAAACAAATTTCATAACTTGTGCCATCAGAATTTCTCCTGAAAAAGCAAGAGCTTTTGAGCGAATTTCATCTGCAAAAGTTCTTTTTTCAAATGCCTCGTTTAGTGATTCTAGGGCTCTTTTAAGATAGTCATCAATAATATTTTTACATTCATTTTTCATTTCAGATTCAACAAAATCTAAAATTCTTTCATATGTTGCAAATAATTTATCAAAATTTGGTTTCTGCCCATTTTCTGCATTTTTTCCAATTTCTAAAACTAAATCTGTCAAAGAACGTTTTTTTCCATTATCTATTGTTAGTGGAGCTGAAAAAACTGCTACAATTTTTGATTCATTCTTTAACAAGTTTATTCGTTCAATAATTTTTGGAATAAAAATTCCATCTGGACCTATTGCACTTCCTCCAAATTTTGCAACTACCAATTTTTCCATATTAACTATGAAAAAATTATTAGTTATCTATTAAGCTTTGATTAATTTTTCAATATTTGAGGCGGCAATTTTTGCTCCATCAGTTTTTCTAGCATTTCGCTTATCTTCTAATTTCTCTAAAATCAATTCATTTAATCTGTTAATGTCCTCAAAAACAAAGCCTTCTTGTTTGGCATTATCCTCCTGTTCAAAATGATCTTTTATGGGAATAAAGATTGATGGAGTACCATAGCATTTTGCTTCATCTATAGTTGATTTTCCAGCCAATGAAATTAGAACATCTGAAGCAAAAATATACTCGTGAAGATTTTCAACAAAACCCAAATTTTTAATATTTTCAAATTTCTTTTCTAACGCTGGACCTGCTACCACACAGACCTCTATATCCTGATTAATTTTTCCTATTTCTTTGATAGCCCTATCAATTAAAAATTCTCCCGCACTTGTTCCTCCTATTGCAATTAGAACAGTTTTTTTGTCAAAGAAAAATTTCTCTCTTAATTGTTCTCTTGAGAATTTAGTTTGTCTGACAATTGGACCTGTTCTTATAATATTTCCATCATTATCTCCATTTTCAGGAATAATTACTAAATCAGATTTTTCAATCATATTTTTCATTGATTTATTCATCTTTTTTTCAATGATTGATGAAAAACCTGATGTGA
Source organism: Candidatus Nitrosopumilus sp. (assembly GCA_008080815.1). GTDB lineage: Archaea > Thermoproteota > Nitrososphaeria > Nitrososphaerales > Nitrosopumilaceae > Nitrosopumilus > Nitrosopumilus brisbanensis. The sequence continues at coordinate 19,336 of VMDM01000022.1, read as the reverse complement.
ATTTTGTCTCCAAGATGTCTGTAATTAGCACATTTGTAATTTTATTTTGTTGAGCAACTGAAAGAGATGCAAAATCTTCATCAGATATAATCAGTTCAGGTTTGTCCTCATCAATAATTTTTTTTGAAATCTCTTTACATTCTTTATAATATTGATAATATCTCCATAACCATTTTGCAGAATTTTTTAATTCTCCTGCCTCTACATTAAATTCTGGAGGATTGTAGACATTTTCTACTTTCATTTTTAATTTTTCAAGAATTTTAGATGCACCAGCACCAGTGATGAATTTTGAATTCATATTATGGAATTCATCTACAACTGCAATATCTCGTGTTACATGACCCAAACCAATTGGACTTGAAAAAATATCAATTTCATGCATAGATTTCCAATTTCTTAATCAAATTTCAATTTTTTTTACTTGTGAAAGTTTAAATGGATTTTAACAACGTTGTTTTCTGGGCTCATGGTCTAGCTCGGTTATGACGTCGCCCTTACACGGCGAAAATCCTGGGTTCAAATCCCAGTGGGCCCATATTCTACTTTAATTATTACTAGAACAACGAATATCATGGATTATGAGAAATTCTGCCGTGATATTTTAGATTCAGATGATAAAATCAGATTTGCGACTGTGTATGATCAATGGTCTGAAAGAGTTGCTGGTGGAATGCGACCTGGATTACAGAATCTGTTGACTGACAGACAAGAGAAGGAACTGGTAACACTTTCAGTGCTTGATTGGAAACAAAGAAAAGAGATGGCAAAATGGCTTGGAAAAACAATTTACACAATGGCAGAATTTGAACAAGTCAAAAGATTTTCATTTTACCTTGGTGATGATGATTTACTTTTAGTAAGTACAGAAAAAGAAGTACAAACAAAAAAAACTGTTGATGATGTAATTCGACTTTACTATGAAAATAAATCTAGTTAACCAATCTTACAACAACTATTACTTTGTAATCCCCTAAGAATCCAAAAAATTGAAAAAATCAAAACTCCGACTGAAATGAATTTTAATTCTAATCCCTGCATCGGAAACAAAGATAGTCCTCCAATTGCGCTCAAAATTACTGCTAGTGGAGCAGTACATGCAGGACAACCTGGTGTAAATGCTGCAAATGCTCCACCTAAAATTGCCGATGAATTTGATTTTACAGAATTCATCATCTTCATTCTTTTAATTTTGTATGCCATTAATGCGAAATTTATTCCTGCAAGACCTGAAATTATTGCAGTTAAAGCAATTGATGATAAAACATAGAATGGTTCAATTTGAACTTCATATTCGAAATGAGTTGGAAGCATTGACATTGTAAGGAAATAATACAAAATTCCTAATCCTCCGCCACTCAAAATTGCTATGGTATAGTATCTTTTCATACCAAGAACATTTCTCATTAGTTGAATCTTTGATACCAATATCTCAATTAACAAATAATCATATTTTAACATAAATAAAATACCAAGATTTTTTAGCCCTTTTTTTTAATACATTTCATGAGTGAATTTACTTCCGAAGAAAAGACAATTCTAGTTCAATATGGAATTAAAAAATTTGAAAATGAACAAATTATTGTTGAGAAATTGAGTACCATTCTTAGTCAAAAAGATATTCAAAGAAATATCGATACCTTGATTGGTACTCAGAGGGTTAGAAGAATTGGTCCTGAAATACTAGAAAATAATGAGAGTCATACTGAATTACCTGAACTACCTGAAAATCTTAAACCACTAATTGATAACTTGTAAACCAATTTTTAAATTATAGAATATTTACGAGAATTCATGAATTTTAAAATTTTAGGAATTTTTATTTTTGCATCATTAATGTTAATTCCATTAAATTCTGCATTTGCACATCCTCATTTAGGCCAAATTACAATTGATTCTCATACACATGAATCTCAAACAGATTATGTTTTGTTGGGAAAATCAATGCAGTTAGAAAAAACAACCTTGTTCTTTCATGCACCCATTGATAATCAACTTCCATGGGGATTTATTGAAGGAAAAATTGCTAATCATGTTCCAAATTATCCTGTAATAATACAAATTTTCCAGGATGGACAGGCTGTACATTTTGCACAAACAAATGTTCTTCCGGATGGAAGTTATGAATATCAATTTCGTGTACTCAATCATGAAGACGGAAAGATTGATAGAATTTTTAATGGAAGTTATACTGTAAAAATCTTCAAAGTAGTTTACTTGAATTATAATGAATTAATTTAAAATCCTCTTAATCCTTGAGGACGCATAATTTCAGGATGCTCTTTCATCCAGTCAATTTTTTCTAGCATTTGCTGTTTATCTTGTGGAAAAGTTCCTTTGATAGTGTATGCATTAGAACCATGATTTGCTCTAAAAATTATTTCATTCTTTGTATCTATTTGATTAATTAAATCATATAATTCCTGTAGTGATTCATCATCATTTATTCTGACAAACTCTCCTTCATATTTGTCCAAAAATTCTTGTTTGATTCCATTTTCAAGATATAATGTCAATGCACCAACATAATGGGGAGAACAACTACTAATTACTTCAGCAGTACCCTGAATGTGTTCTTTAGAGTATTTTTTACCTCCCAGTCCCAAAATTACCATACATGACATAATGTATCCTGCATCTTTTGCTTTGTTCACTGCTTTGATAATGGTTTTACCGATTGCACCTTTAGTAACTTTTTTGAGAACAATATCATTTCCACTTTCTATTCCAAGGTAAAACATGTCTAAACCTGCTTCATTCATTTTTTTCAATTCTTCAGGTGTTTTTTTGAGAATGTTCATTGGCATTGCATAACAGGAAATTCTTTCAATATGTTGGAATTTTTCTCTAATGTATTTTACAATCTTTATCATGTATTCTGAATCAAGATTCAATGCATCTCCATCAGCTAAAAAAACTCTTCTTGTATCTGGCATGTATTTTGACATTAAATCAATTTCAGCTCTTACCTCGTCCCAACTTCTTTCAGAATATTCCTTTGATCTATACATATCACAAAATGAGCATTCATTGAATGAACAACCTAATGTAACTTGGAAGATTAATGATCGTGCTTCAGATGGAGGTCTGTAAAGTGGAGCATCATAATTTAACAATTCTAATCATTTGAAGACATCTATGATGTTTTTTATACTTTTTACTATTTTTTATTAATGAAATTGTAGGAAATTATCTTTAAACAATTTTCTACTAGTTTATTTCTATGTTTAAGAAAGATTTTTCATGATTCAGGAATACGTAAAACTGAATAAAAATATCTTAATTGCTTTTGCTGCTTCAATAATTATTTCTGCAATAGTTGCTCAAATCTTATCTGAACAAAGCGATTATCTTAATACGACTTTTACTACTATTGTTGATTATGTAATTTATTTTTCAGTATTTTCTGCATTATTTTATTTTGATAATAGAAAAAAATACTTGCTACCCTCAGGAGAACTTGACAATAAAAAATTAAGAAATGATTTGAAAAAACTCATTACCTCACTTGGAATTGGTGAAATTATTTACACAATTTGCAGATGGATAATACAATACTATTTACTCCAAATTAATTATGATCCATATCTGGCTTCATTTGTTTCACAGGGAATATCTACAATTATTTACATGATTGTAGTTAATCTAAGTGTAAAACTTACAAGGCTTTATCGACATGACTCTTAGTATTTTTGTAGATGGTTCTGGTGGAAAAAATAGTGGATATGGATACTTTGTCAAAGAAACTGGTGATTCTTTTTATGAAAAAAAGAGTGATCTGACAAATAACCAAGCAGAGTATTTGGCAATCATTTCAGTCTTAAAGAAATTTGAAAACTCTGATGAAACAATTTGTATTTTTAGTGATTCCAAAAATACTGTAAATCAACTAAATCATGAATTTGCAATTAATAATGAACAATTACGGGAATTAGCTAGAGAAGCTTGGTCGCTAATAGGTAAATTTACTAATTTATCTATTGAATGGGTACCTAGAAAAGAGAACATTGCAGGCAAAATGCTTGGTAGTTAAAGTCGATCACCAAATTTCATGAATAAATTTATTACACAAAATCTTTCTCAAAAATCTAATGGCAGAATCTGTCTTTTTATCACCAAAATCTATTGCAGTAATCGGAGCATCTGATAAACCAGGAAGTGTTGGTGCAACAATCACATCTAATATTATGAAAGGATTTACTGGAACAATTTATCCAATTAGCCCAACACGTGACATTGTATTTGAGAAAAAAGCTTTCAAAAGTGTTTTAGACGTTCCAAAACCAATTGATCTTGCAGTTATTGTAATTAAAAACACTCTAGTTGCTCCTGTACTTGAGGAATGTGGTAAGAAAAAGATCAAAGGTGTAATCATCATCACTGCAGGTTTTAAAGAAGTTGATGAGGAAGGCGCAAAACGTGAACAAGAAATCAAAGATATTGCTAAAAAATTCAATATCAAAATCATCGGTCCAAATTGTCTTGGTGTGATGAATTTAGATCCAAAAACAATGATGAATTCTACTTTTCTCAAAGTTACCCCCAAATCTGGAAAAATTGCTCTTGTCTCACAAAGTGGCGCTATTTGTGCAGCACTAGTTGAAGATGCAAGTGCTCAAGGAATTGGTTTTTCAGCAGTTGTAAGCTTGGGAAATAAAGCTGCAATGAGTGAAGTGGACGTTCTCAAAATTCTTGCAGAACATAAACAAACTGAGGTAATTGTGATGTATCTAGAAGATATGGGTGATGGACAAGAATTCCTTAAAGTTTGTAAAAACATCACAAAAAAATTGAAAAAACCAGTTCTAGTTTTAAAATCTGGAAGAAGTCCAGAGGGAGCAAAAGCTGCAATGTCTCATACCGGTGCACTAATGGGTTCTGATGAAATCTATGATGCCTTGTTGAGACAATCTGGTGCAATTAGAGTTGATACTATGGAAGAATTATTTGATTATGCTACTGCCTTTTCAAAACAACCATTACCAAGCAAAGGTGAACTGGTAATTGTTTCAAATGCTGGTGGTCCTGCAATTATTTCTACAGATGCATGCTCTAAAATGAAAATCAAAATGGCAGATATCACATCTGCTAGAAAAGAAATTGATAAAGTAATTCCACCATGGGGAAGCTCTAGAAACCCAGTAGACATTGTAGGTGATGCAGATTTTAATAGATTTAGCAATGTGCTTGATCGAGTTTTACAGCACAAGAATGTGGGTTCAGTAATTTCAATGTGTACACCATCTGGAACATTAGACTATGATAAACTAGCTGAAGTAATTGTATCAATGTCAAAAAAATACAAAAAAACAATGCTTGCAAGTTTGATGGGATTAGATGAGGGAATTACTAACAGAGAAATTTTGGCAAATGGAAATGTACCTTATTACACATATGCTGAAGGTGCAATCAGAACTCTTGCTGCAATGATTAGATTCTCAAACTGGGTTAAATCTCCTCCAGGAAAAATAACCCAATTCAAAGTGAATAAAGCTAAAGCAAAACAAATTTTTGACAAAGTAAAAAAAGAAAAGAGACCAAATCTTCTTGAAGAAGAAGGTCAAGAAGTTCTAAAGGCATATGGACTTCCATTACCAAAAAGTGAGATTGCAAGAAATGAAAATGATGCAGTCAAGGTGGCCAAAAAAATTGGTTATCCAGTTGTAATGAAAATTGTTTCACCACAAATTATTCATAAATCTGATGCTGGCGGTGTCAAAGTTAATCTAACAAATGACAATGAAGTCAAAGAGGCATTCAAGACAATCACCAAGAATGCCAAAAAATACAACTCAAAAGCAGAGATCAAAGGTGTTTTGATTGTGGAAATGGTAAAGGGTGGAAAAGAATTAATCATTGGTTCAAAACTTGAGCCTGGATTCGGTCCAGTAATTATGTTGGGAATGGGAGGAATCTATGTTGAAGTTCTAAAAGATGTCACATTCAAACTTGCACCTGTTACAAATAATGAGGCTGACGACATGATTGCCTCAATTAAAACACAAAAATTGTTACAAGGAGTTCGAGGAGAAAAACCATCAGATATTGCAAAACTCTCAGAGTGCATACAACGGCTATCTCAATTAGTAACTGATTTCAAAGAGATCAAAGAATTGGATATGAATCCAGTATTGGTTATGGAGAAAGGAAAGGGTTGCAGAATTCTAGATGTAAGAATTGGTCTTTAATCGACATTTATTCCTAAATTTTACAAATCATATTTTTAGAATATTTATACAACCTAATCCCCCTTAAAATTACATGGCTAATGTCCTAAAGACAATTAGATCTGGAGATGATTATATTGAAAGTCTCAGGGGTCGTGATCTCAAAGTATATCTTTTTGGTGAATTAGTAAAAGAACCAGTAGATCATCCAATTATCAGACCCTCAATTAATGCAGTAGCAGAAACATATGATTTAGCTTTACGTGAAGAACAATTGGCATCTGCACAATCATCAATTACTGGTCTTCAAGTAAACCGTTTTCTCCACATTGCAGAGAGTGCAGAGGATTTAGTTTTACAAAATAAAATGCAAAGAAAATTGGGACAAAATACTGGAACTTGTTTCCAGAGATGTGTTGGTATGGATGCCATGAATTCATTGCATTCTACAACTTTTGAAATTGATGAAAAACACGGAACAGAATATCACAAACGCTTTTTAGAATTTGTAAAAATGGTTCAAAGAGAGAACTTGGTCATTGGTGGCGCAATGACTGATCCAAAAGGTGATAGAAGTAAGGGTCCATCTGAGCAAGAAGATCCTGATTTGTTTACTAGAGTAGTTGATCAAGATGAAAGAGGCGTCTATGTCTCAGGAGCCAAAGCACACCAAACTGGGTGTATCAATTCTCACTGGATTATCTTAATGCCTACAATTAGATTAACTGAAAATGATAAAGATTGGGCAATTGTAGGCGCAATTCCTGCTGATGAGAAAGGTGTTACTTACATCTACGGAAGACAATCTTGTGATACTCGTAGTATGGAAGAAGGTGATATCGATATTGGTAATGCAAAATTTGGCGGCCAAGAGGCTCTAATTGTTCTTGATAGAGTCTTTATCCCATGGGAAAGAATCTTCATGCATGGTGAATTTGAATTTGCATCAATGCTTGTTGAAAGATTCACTTGTTATCATAGAAGAAGTTATGTTTGTAAAACTGGATTAGGTGACGTTTTGATTGGGGCTGCTGCAACCATTGCAGATTACAATGGTGTACCTACTGTTTCACACATTAAAGACAAAATTATTGAAATGACCCACTTGAATGAAACCATTTTTGCAGCAGGAATTGCATCATCTCACCAAGGTCACAAAATGAAATCTGGTGTTTATCTTAATGATGATATGCTAGCTCAAGTATGCAAACACAATGTAACCAGATTCCCATATGAAATTGGTCGACTAGCTCAAGATGTAGCTGGAGGATTAATGGTAACTTTACCATCTGAAAAAGATTTTAGACATCCAGAAGCTGGACCATTACTCAAAAAATATCTTGCAGGAAGAAAGGGTGTTGATGTTGAAAATAGAATGAGAATTTTGAGATTAATTGAAAATATGACTTTGGGTAGAAATGCAGTCGGATATTTGACAGAATCAATGCATGGTGCAGGTTCTCCACAAGCACAAAGAATCCAGATTCAAAGGCAAATGCAGGTTGGATTGAAAAAGAATTTGGCAAAGAAATTGGCTGGAATTACCAATGATATTGAAGAACCAAAAGAATCATCTGAATACTTTAAACGAGTTTTTAAAACTAGAGATTCAGTAATTTAAGAAATCTCTCTTTTCTCATCTTTATCTGATTCAGAATTAGGATTTACTTCTTCAGATTCTTTTTCTATTTCACTTTTTTCTCCATCATTTTCTAAATCTGTATATTCTGAATCTTGAACAATGTCGGCTATTTCTGAGTCGTCATGAGTTGAACTTTCATTTGATTCTAATTCATTTACTTTGTTAGATGATTCTTTTTTCTGTTTGCTCATTTGTTTAAAGATCATTATTCCAATTACTATTGCTATGATGATGTAATTTACTGGTGGTTTGAGAATTTGAGTTACATATCCAACTTGAGGTAAGACATAAACTACTTTTCCAATGTATTCATCTTCTGTAATAGGAAAATCTGTTCCAGGAATTGACGCTGGATTTGCATCACCTTTAGTTTTGATTGTTTTTGGCTCATCTGAAAGAATTGTAATTACTCTATGTACTATGACTCGGTTATGATCAGACGGTCTATCAAATACTATGATGTCTCCTAATTGAATATCTTCAAATGGTATATTTCCTTGTACAATTAGAACATCATACACTTCAAGAACTGGAATCATACTGCCACTTGCGACAACATAGAATGGATTTTGTGTTCCAAATGCAATTTGTAAACCGACCCATACCAACAAAACTCCAATTCCAACAATAACGATATCTTTAACAATACTTTTTGAAAATGATTTTTTTGCCAACTATTTTATCTCACAAATGTCTTGTAATTCAATTTGACTATAATTTAGTTCCACATTCTTCACAGAATTTTGAACCTTCTTTATTGACAAATCCACAACTAGAACACTTTCCAGGAGTTGCTATGGGTGTAGATTCTGGATTTCCAAGTAAAATCACTTCACCAACCTTCCTGATATTCTTCCAAGGGATTGTTCCTTCAGTTCCGTCATTTTGAGTAATTACTAAAACCATGGATTGTGTTTCATCTATACCGACTTGTTTTGCAGTTCCAACTTTGTTTGCATTCTCATCAAAAACTAATCTTCCTTCAATTGAACTAATTGCAGTTGAAGATGATGGTTTAGTTGTTTGTTCAGTTTGAGGAACAGTTGTTGGAATTGTTGTTTCAGGTTCTGAAATATTTGTAGTTGATTGAGTTTGAGGTTCTAATGGTTTTGCATTACCTACTTCTACAGCTTCATCTGGTTTCTTAAATTGTCTATATTCAGCAATAACAGAACTGCATGAATTGCAAATGTATTGACCTCTTTCAGCTAAAACTAAATTCTCTGCAACTTCTTCATTAGGATTTTCAAATTCTATTTTTGGAGAACCTTCAAATTCTTTTTCACAAGTATTGCAAAAGTGTTTTGTAATTTTTGTTGAATCTAATCTTCCAATTGGTGCTAAAAATAAATCTGGACCGCCCAAATTACCTTTCATTTGCTGCTCATCAGAAACTTGAGCCATTACATAACCCCCTGAACCTCTTAATTTTTTTAATCTAAGTTCAGCACTCATAATTTAATTTTAGAAAAACGTCATTTAAGTATATATCAAAAATTTGATTTTTTAAAAAAATCTAGTCAACGTTTTTAGGTACGAATGACCCCTCAAAAAATTATGGGAATTACTCATGTTTCTGATGCAAAAACCTGGGAAATCGAAGTAATGAATTCGGAAACTCCAGTATTTGTTGACTTTTGGGCAGAGTGGTGTGGTCCATGTAGAATGGTCGGTCCTGTTGTTGAAGAACTAGCAGCAGATTACGGCGACAAAGTAAAATTTGTGAAAGTGAATGTTGATGAGGCTAATGAGTTAGCATCAAAATACAACGTTTTCAGTATTCCAACTTTGATCCTACTTAGAAAGGGTGAAATCATCAGTCAACAAGTTGGTGCAGCATCAAAAGAATCATTCAAAGGAATGATTGATAGAGCTCTAGCATAATTGCTAATTTCTAATCTTTTTCTATTTTTAAAATCAAAATTTCTTAATTTTAGGAATATGAATAAAACCAAGATCTAATTTGAATTCTTAGGGGCCGGTGGTTTAGTGGTATAATGCCTCGTTCGCAACGAGGATGTCGGGGGTTCGATTCCCCCTCGGTCCATTCCAGAAACTATTATAGTACTTTGAAAATTTAGTAAATCATGGAAGTCTTTGATGGAAAAAAAGCCGCTCAAGAATACATGTCAAAACACACATTGGCATTTTCAACTCCTGAACTCACTCTAATGCGCTTTGCATTCTGGTTGGGTGATTCAGTTCCAGATCCACAAAATGATGGAAAAGCAGTTCCAAGAATGATGACCTTTATGACCAATCAAGATTTCGAACCAGTTTTAATTGATGATGATACCTATGTTCCATCTGGTGCTGTAAAGAATTCAAAGATGGTTGGAAATGCATATCAAGAACCAAAAAACGATGGTAAATTTTGCTCTGAATGTGGAAACAGTCTTTCATTAACAGCAAAGTTCTGTCCTGAATGTGGAACTACACAATAAAATTTTTGAATTTAGATTTTTGTACCACACTTTGTACAAAATTTTGCATTGGATCTTAGTTCTGCCCCACATGATCTACATCCATTTGCTGAACTGGGTGCAGATTGTCTTGGCATCAATGCAGGATCTGGTGATGGTAAAGTTCCAACATTACTGAAAGCTTCTTTTGCTGAAACAATTCCTGGTGGACCACGTCCAATTGGATTCTCTGCAGTTCCTGCTCTTGGAGGTACACCACCTGGCATTCCCATTCCACCTGCCATTCCCATTCCAGGCATTAATCCTGGTGATTGTGTTCCCTTACCACCTGAATTTAGTGATTTTTTTATTTCAAAAATTACTTTGATTGCAAGAAATTCTAAAGCAGAATATGCTACTGTATAATCTCCCAATGTCTGGAAAAATTCTTTATCGCCAATCTTTCCTTGTTTGTACATATTGTTAGTATCTAAAAATTGTTCATAGTATCCTTGAGATTCATCAAACAGAGATTGTAATTTATCAAATAACATATTGAGAGTATCTACTTCACCAAATGACATGAAAATAATCCCATTTTGGAATATTAATTACTTTAGATCGATTTTTGTCCTACCTGGGAAAAAACAGTCTCCCGCCAGGAGACTATGTAATGCATTAACTAGTTTATGTGAGCTTTTGGGCCCCCAGCTAACACCGTGAGATGTCTCTGACTCAATGTAACTAATACGTCATACTGATTGTAAAAAAACTCGGTCAAAAAGAATCACTCAAAGCTAAATTTTTTTGGGTCTAAGGCATTACTGAAATTTCTCTAGATGTCATTCCGCCATACCCTGGATCAATTTTCTGTTTTGGATTAAGTGATGTATCATGATGACAGGGTTTATTGCACACTGGGCAGAATTTTCTATCCATAACAATACACTGGCAAATATGATTTTTGACGTATGCTTGTGCGGCTTGATTCCACTCTCCGGTACCATTACAATATACGCACATATTTGTGCCAATTGCTCCCTGACCTTTGCAGAAATCACATACATCTTCAGTCATTTTGATTAATCCTTTCTTGTATTGAAATAATATATTTTAAAAGATTATTTCAACTCAACGCATAATAGACTGCTAATTCTACTTTTTCGCAATGACTGTAGATCTTGTAATTGCAAATTCACATGTGGTTTTACCCGATGGCATCGTAGAAAAAAATATCCTAATTGATAATGAAAAAATCATTGGATTTTCAAATGAAATACCACAATGTAATCAAAAAATTGATGGAACCGGTCTAATTTCTATTCCCGGTGCAATTGATACACATGTTCATTATGGTGTTTATTCTCCAATTAACCAAGCTGCTAAAACGGAATCTCATGCTGCAGCAATAGGAGGAATTACAACTATGATGCGAATGCTTCGATTAAATGATTCATTTTCAAATTCTCTTAAACCTCAATTAGAAGCATCTTCAAAAAATCACTATGTAGACTATGCAATTCACTCATCAATTTTTAACAAAACTCAAATAAATGAAATGCCATATTGTTTGGAAAATGGAATTAATTCTTTTAAAATTTACATGAATCTAGGTGGAGAAATTGGTCATGTCTACATGGACATGCCACCAGATTCTAATTCCCTTGTTGAAGCAAATGTTAATGTCACAAACCAAATTGTTGAGGATACTGTCAAAACTGCAGCAAAATTAGGTTGTCCTGTTCTTGTTCATGCTGAAGATTATGAATCGTGTGGTTGCGGTATTAAAACTGCTAAAGAAAAAAATCAAGATGGTCTTGGAGCATGGTCAAAAAGTCGTTCACCCGAATTTGAAGTCAAAGCCATAAAAACAGTTTCAAAGTTTGGTCGAGACCACAACTGTGTTATCTATTTTGTTCACATTGGATCCGAGTTAGCTTTACAACAAATTCAAGAAGAAAGAAAATTAGGAACAAAAATTTTTGTTGAAACTTGTCCTCACTATCTTACTTTATCTCATGAAGAACAAGCTGGTTATCTTGCAAAAGTAATGCCTCCAATTAGAACAAATAAAGATCGAGATTCAGTTTGGAAAGCTTTGTCCAACAATTTCATTGATACCATTGGAACTGATCATGTTGCAAATCAACTTCAACTAAAACTTGGAGGTAAAGATGTTTGGGGAGCTTTGGCAGGATTTCCAGGAATTGGAACTGTATTGCCAATTTTATTAAACGATGGAGTCAATCAAGATAAAATCTCACTAGAACAATTCACCAAATTTACTAGTGAAAATGCTGCAAAAATTTTTGGGATGTATCCAACAAAGGGTTGTTTGTCTCCTGGCTCTGATGCTGATATCACTATGATTGACTTGAAACTTGAAAAAAAAGTATCAAATGAATTGTTTGGTGGTTTTTCTGATTATATTGTTTATGAGGGTCGAAATCTAAAAGGTTGGCCAGTAAAAACAATTGTTAGGGGTCATTTGGTAGCTGAGAATTTCAATGTTGTGGGAAAATTGGGTCATGGAAAATTGGTAAAAAGAAAAATCGAAAATTTATAAAATTTCAAACTTGTTTTTTTCTTTTGCTTTGTATATGATGTTGGGTTTTTTTAGAAAAATTCCAGATTCTAATACTCCTGGAATAGATTTGATCTTTACTGATAGTTGTTTTGGATTTTTTATTATTCCAAAATCTGCATCCAAAATAATATTGCCATTTTCCGAAAAAAATGGATAACCTCTATCTAGAGTTCTAAGAACTGTTTTACCTCCAATTTTTTTAACATGGTAAGAAACTGAATTTCTTGCAAGAGGATGAACCTCTATTGGTACAGTTCTAGTGAAATTTTTTACAAATTTTGTTGAATCTGCCATTACTACAATTTTTTTTGCCATGCTAAACAAAATATTTTCACGAAGTAATGCGCCTCCGCCACCTTTTATTACAAATTTGTTTGAATCAATTTGATCTGCTCCATCAAAAACAATATCTAAATTTGCAATTTGATCTGCCTCCACCAAAGAAATCCCTTCTTTTTCTGCAATTACTTTAATCTGTAAAGATGTGGGTACTCCACTAATTGAATAGTTGTTCTCTCTAACTAATTTTCCTAAAGATTTTACCAGTGCCGTTGCTGCTCTACCGCTACCTAAACCAATAATTTGTTTGTCTTTAACAAGATTTAATGCATGATTAGATAATGCTTCTATGGCACCATCAAACGACAATTATTCTACCTCAGCTTGATCAAGCTTTGAGAGTACTTTCATTATATCGCCTTTAATTTTTTCAAGTTCATCTACATCATCTAATTCATCTTCAATAGGTATTGTAACTTGTTTTGGTTCTGGTAATGCCTTGTGTTCAGAAATCTTTGCTACTTCTTTTGTAATATCTGGTTTAGTTTCAATTGTTGGAGTGATTCTCTTTTCCTCATTATTTTCAATCTTTGTTTCAATCTGCTGAACAATCTCTAATTTATCATTATTTTCAGGCTTGTTTTGGATTACATCCTCAACAATGTCTTCTTTTTGTTTAATTTCTGTTGAAACAATTTTGGGTTTAGGCATTGTTTTGATTGATGAAATTTCATTCTCTTCAAATAATGGGAATTTTGGTTCTTTTGCTGAGAAATTTGTCAATGTTGTTAATTCAAATGATTGCCTTGTTTTTGTTGCAGGAATTGTAACTGGTTTTGATTCAATTGGTTTATCAAAATTAAATGTACTTTTGAATGAATCTGAAATTTGTTTAACCTCTTTTTTAATTTCAATGGTACTTTGTTTGTTTTCAACTTTTTTAGATTCAGAACTATTTGTTGAAATCTTTGATGATAATTCGTATAATCTATCATCTAATTTAGATAATTTTTGATCCATTAATGTAATGAGTCCATCTCCAACTGGACCGAGATCTGGATGCTTACTAGCTTGATCTAACTTTTCTAATTTTGCTAAAACAATACCTAATTGATGTTGATATTTTAAAAGAAGTTTATCTTTTTGAATTTTTGTAAACTCTGAATCATTTTCATATAATCTAGAAATTGTTTTTGTTAGAATATCTTTTTCAATCTTTAATGAATTTATTTGACTCTTGATGTGAGAACTAGCTCCTAAACTAAGTAGTTGATTTTTTTCTTTTGGGATTTTTTTCAAAGCTGACGCTGTTGCAACACCTGCAATCGAGCTAAGAATTAGGACAATCTCTTGCATCTATGCGTACCATTTAATCCAAGAGTATTTTCTTCGTTTTGGCTCTGGGAAACCACAACTTGCACATTCATGGTGTCTTTTATGGAGTGAGTTTTTACCACATCTTCTACATCTGATGTGTACCTTTTTCTTGGTAAAACCGCCCATAGAAGTAGTACCTTTCGTCATCTCATATCACCTAATTCTGTGCTGGTGGAGGAGATATCATGATTACATTATCTCCTCTGACAACGATTGTGCCTAGTGTTTTTGAATCCCCTTCAGTAGGAATCTCTTCTGAAGAATCGAGTAGCAGGTTCATGTGTTGATCAAAACCTAACAAGTTACCCCTGATGGTTTTGTTTCCTTTGAGTTTAATCAAGACAACTTGATTAATGCTCTCATCCAGTACTTTTACTGCCATATCAACGGACATTTATTTCACTTATTGGCTTTGATATTGGTCTATTATATTAAAATTTCATTGGTGAAACTATAACCCATGCTCAGTAAGGCAAGTTTGACACTTTTTTTCAAGATTTCCCAAGATTTCTGTCAATATTTCAAGTCCTTTTCTCTTTGAGGCTTTTCTCGGATCGCCCCAAATTCCATTTTTAGTAGCTTTTGGAAATGATTTGTTTGCAAGTATACTGATTTTCTTTAATTCTTTAGGGGTCATTTTTTCTTCATCTAGTCCTTTCTTTGCTAATTTCATCTTGACATTTTTTGAGATCGCAAGCATTAATGAAGTCTCTACAAAACCAGCATGATCAAATTTTAACTGCATATAATGCCAATATGACAAAACAAAAACATTGATCTTCTTTTTAGATTTTTTTCTAATTAGCGATTCAATTCCTTTGAGAGCTATTAAATTTCCATGATGGCCATTAATTAGAAAAATTGTTTTTACTTTATTTTCAGATAGAGATAGACAAAGATCTAGCAAAATTTTTCTTAAGGTTGAAGATGATATGCTTAGATTGAAGAATGGTCTATGTTCAAAAGACACACCATAAGAAATTGTAGGTAATAACATGAAATCTAATTTTTTAGATAATTTCTTCGACACCTCAGTCACAATATCTGTATCTGTAGATATTGGTAAATGTGGGCCATGTTGTTCAATTGAGCCTATGGGAATTACTGCAATTTGTTTTTTAGATTTTATTGTCTTTCTTAGAATTGGATCAAATTGATTTTTAATTTCTGACATGTTTTATTTTTTAATGTGAACCTTTCTCCATCTTACTTCTAATTTATTATCTAAATGCATTTTTACAGATTTGAATAGTGTTTCAGCTTCAAGGTTTTGTCCTTTTTTCTTTATTACTTCAAGTGTATCTTCTGGATCTACTTTGAATGAATCTTGTAAAATTATTGGTCCTTGATCTAAATTTTCTGTAACGTAATGTGCAGTGACTCCAACAATCTTGGTACCTCTTTCAAATGCTTGAGCATATGCAACGGCACCAGGAAATGCTGGAAGTAATGAAGGATGAATATTAATAATTCTATTTGGAAATCTCCAAACAAAATTTGGAGTCAGAATTCTCATATATCTTGCTAATGCAATTAAGTCTATATTGAATTTTTTACAAATTTCAATAATTTTTTGTTCAGCAGCATCTTGATTTTTTTCATTTACATGTACAAATGGAATATTTGCTTTTTTTGCGATAGATGATAGCGTATTTTCTGTACCAACAATCACTGAAATTTTTCCTTTCAATAATTTTTGTTTTGATAAAATCATCTCTAAACATAATGGTTCTTTTGTCACAAAAACTGCAATATTTTTTTCTGAATCTGTTTCATGATGAATACTAACATCCATACTTTCTTTTTTTGCTAATTTCTGAATTTCTGAATCAAAATTTTTTATATTGATATTTTTAGAAAATGAAACTTCAAGATACATACCAAAAAGTCCTTTGATTACATTTTGATTTACTTTTTCAATATTACCGCCCATTGAAAATACAAAATTTGTAAATGATGCAACTATTCCCTCTTTGTCTTTACCCACAACTGTGATTCCTACAACAATTTTTCTCATAACTTTGAATCTTGAGAATTTTCTCATTATTAATCATTAACAGAAAATTTTTTGGTGCGGGAGGTGGGATTTGAACCCACGAACTCCTAAGAGATAGGGTCCTAAGCCCTACGCCTTTGACCAGGCTGGGCGACTCCCGCAACGAATTTGCCATTAAACACAAATTTATCTATTATTAACAAGATTGGTGGGAAAATTTTTTGGAACAAATGGAGTTAGAGGCATATTTGATGATGAACTCACTCTAGATTTTCTTCATGAATTTACTTTAGCAATCGGTACATATTTCTCAAAAGGTCCGATTCTAATTGGATATGATGGAAGATATTCTAGTCCACTTATCTGTAAATTAATTTCATCTACATTCAATTCAATTGGATTTGATTGTGATGTTGCAGGCTTAGTTCCTACTCCTTGTCTAGAGTATTGCGTAAAAAAACTAAATTATTCTGGTGGAATAATGATTACTGCTTCGCATAACCCTCCTCAGTATAATGGAATTAAACCAGCAGCTAGTGATGGAGTTGAAGTTTCTCGTGAGGATGAAAATATTATTGAAGAAATTTACGAAAATAAATCCTGGCTATCAACAACTCAAGCATATGGTGTAACCAATAATCGTGATGTAAAATTAACGTACATTAATGGTGTTATCTCAAATATTAATTCAGATTTAATTAAATCAAAAAAATTCAAAGTTGTTTTAGATCTTGGTAATGGTGCTCAAGCTGTATGTGCTCCTCAATTATGTGAGATGCTTGATTGTGAAATTTTTCTTGTAAATGAAAAAATTGATGGAAGTTTTCCAGGAAGAGGTTCTGAACCCACTCCTCAAAATCTATCCGCGTTATCTGAAATGGTAATGAAACATAATGCAGATCTTGGAATTGCATTTGATGGTGATGGTGATAGAAGTATTTTTTGTGATGATTCTGGAAAAATTTTAACCGGTGATAAATCTGCACTACTACTTACAAAATTCCTTTTAAAAAATAATCCAAATTCAACTGTAGTGACATGTCTCAATTCTGATTCAAATATAGAATCAATTGCATCTGAATTTAATTCGCATGTAATAAGAACAAAGGTTGGAAGTGTAGAGGTTTCACGAAAGATGGTTCCAGAAAATGCTTTAGTAGGTTTTGAAGAAAATGGAGGATTCATGTATGGTAAACATAATCAAGTTAGAGATGGATGTATGACTTTAGCTTTGATGTTGGAATTATTGGCTAGTGAAAAAGTAAAATTAACTAATTTAATTTCAAATCTACCAAAATCATTTACCACAAAAGATAAAGTTTCATGCTCCTCAGAAAACGTCTCCAAATTATTAGACTCTTTAAAAAATGAATTTCCTAATGCTGACACGACTGATGGGATCAAAATTTCACTTGATTCAAAAAATTGGGTTATGATTAGACCTAGTGGCACTGAACCAATTGTTAGAATTTACGCCGAATCTGAAAATCAGGAGAAATTGGACCTTTTAATGTCTGAATTTACTCAAAAAGTTCAATCAATCATTTCCCGATAACACTTTTAAAACCAAACCATTCGACAGAGAGAATGGAGAATGAACCTTAGGGTGACGAAATATGGGTAAAGCATATTATGTTAAATTTGAAACACCAGAAGACCTGGTAAATCCAATCTTGGAAGCTGTTAGAGTCGCATCTACAAGCGGTAAAGTCAAGAAAGGAACCAACGAAGCAACTAAAGCCATTGAACGTGGAACTAGCAAACTAATTGTTATTGCTGAAGATGTAGAACCTCCAGAGGTAGTAGCTCATCTTCCAATTCTATGTGAAGAACAGGGTGCAGCATATGCATTTGTTCCAAATAAACAAGAATTAGGAAAATCTTTAGGAATTGACATTACTTCTGCTGCAGCAGCAATTTTGGATGCTGGAGATGCACAACATATTGTTGATCAGGTAATCTCATCAATTGCTAAAGTTAAAGGTGGAAAGACTGATCAATGAGCACTACAACTGACGAAGTAGTTCACTCTGAAATTATTCAAATTGTTGGACGTACTGGTATTGCTGGTGAAGTAATTCAAGTTAGAGTTAAAGTATTGAGTGGAAAGGATAGAGGTCGAATTCTTACAAGAAATGTAAAAGGTTCAGTAAGAATGGGTGAAATTCTAATGCTCAGAGAGACTGAAAGGGAAGCAAAGAAGATCAAATAGATGATGAATTATGAGTCTTTTAGTTAAACCATGTAACTTTTGCAATAGACCTGTTGCCAAAGGTTCAGGAACTATGTTGGCAAAAAATGATGGAACTGTTTTATGGTTTTGCTCTGCAAAATGCAAAAAGAACATGTTAGAACTAAAACGAGATCCAAGAAAATTCAAATGGACAAAAAAGTACGTCAAAGGCGGAATTAAGAAGAAGTAAATTGTCAGAACAATCATTATTCATTGTAAAACCAGACGCAGTAGCTAGAAATCTAGTTGGCGAAATCATTTCACGTTTTGAAAGAAAAGGATTTAAAATTTTAAAATTAAAAATGTTCACATTTTCTCAATCACAAGCAGAAAATTTCTATGGTGTTCACAAAGACAAACCATTTTTTGGAGAATTAACTTCATTTATTACATCAGGTCCAGTTGTCGCAGCAATAATTGAAGGCAATAATGCAATTGCTACAACTAGAATTATGATTGGAAAAACAAAATCATTTGAAGCAGAACCTGGCTCTATTCGCGGTGATTATGGTCTAGGTTTTAGTGAGAACATTATTCATGCATCTGATTCACAAGAAAGTTTTGATCACGAATCGAGGGTAGCATTTGAGTGATCTGCTTTGCAAATTCGTCAGCCCATAGTGGCAGTTCTTGGTCACGTAGACTCTGGAAAA
>VMDM01000028.1 GCA_008080815.1 Candidatus Nitrosopumilus sp. | reverse complement strand
TAATTGTTCTGGAGTAGCTTCCTCTTCTGGTTCTTCTGGAAGTTCTTCAGTCTTGAGAGTAGTTTCTTCAGTAACAGGTTCTGGAGCTAAATCAAGTTCTTGAGGTAATTCCTCATCAGTTTCCATTGGCAAAGAGCCTTTGGTAGTGGGACGTGGTGGTTCTGGCTTTATTTCTTCAGTTACTTGAGTTACAGGTAGAGATTCTAATTTAAGCTCATTAATGAGTTGAGAATTTTTTTCGGTATCTGAACTCTTTTGTTCATCAATTTTTAATTGAACAATAATTTCATTTTGGGAAAATTTATCCAATAGTTCTTTTTTTACTTCAGGAATTTGTCCGAGATTATCTAACTCAACTCTATTGCCATCAATTCTCAAAAAAGGATTTCCAGAAATGGAAAATGTTCGGATTTGGTCACCTTTCAACCAGGTATTTTTTCCTTGAAAAATTGTAAGGTAAGTTATACCATTTTTTATATCAGATATTATGGTCATTCTGTCGATGGGAGTACCTGTAGAAATTCCCTTCTCTGAGTCAGAATGTCTGATAGCAACTGATACAACATGATCTTTTGAATAACTTACTTGTGAAATTAGATAATCAGCCCATTTTGCCATTAAAAAATACGATAATTTTCTACTAAATAAGCCAGTCTAAATCATCAAATTTACAATCATTCAAATTAAGAATAAGAAAATAGATTTCAGATACAATTTATGGAAATTTCAATAGAACCCTGGAAAAAATTAATCATTCATGAGGTTATCGAGTACAAATTTGATGATTGGGTAAAACAGATTGCATTTAGCTCAAGAACATCAGGCGGGGGAATTCCTACAATGCAGTGGACAAATGGAATAGTGTTTTCGGCAGTTAATTTCCCTACAACAAATGTAACTGTAGAAGAACAGCTAAAAGGAACATTGCATTGGTCCTCAGTATCTTTTGCCATAAAAGAGAAATTTGAGAAACAGATTGTCAAGGAAAATGCAACTATAAATCTAGTAGATGTTAGCGTTAATGAAATTTTTAAGGAATTGGCTCAAAGCCTAAAGTCAAAATCAAAATTTATCAATGACACTATTGAAAAAATTTAATGAATATTGACCGATTTTTTAGAAACTGTGAATTAGAATTAAATCAATTAAAGATCTATGAACCTGATCCATTCTATGTGGAATATTTTTTGAAAAGATTTCTCCACAATGTGAATCAAATTAGAGAAAAGATTTTTGAAGAAGCCGATCAAAATTTTGGATTATTTTGTAGAGAAAAAATATCTCAACAGGTATTTTACAGAAAAGCAATAGAAAAAAATGATCTAAAAGCAATAGATTTCTCAAACTGGTTTTCAAACAAAATTGAAAATGAACATATCCAAGTATTTTCGAAGTTTATTCATCATTTATCACAAATTGAGAAAAATGAAAAACAATTTCCAGAAATTAAAATAATGTTAAGAGCTAAAGAAAGATATCAAAAAGATATCAATTTACCAATATCCATTACATTGAATGAAAAAAAGATAGTATCTAAAAATCAACTTAAAATTGAAATTAATCGTCAAACTCCATTATTTTTAGAATTAATTAATCAAAAGCGAAGAAAAAATCAAGAGCCCTTGATTCGACAGAATCAGATAACTGCTTCATCATTCATAGATTTTGATGGTGAGATAGAGGTTGCTTATGCAGTTGAAACTTACATTCCTGTAATTAAGAGAATTTATGATGAATCAATTGAAAAAATTAAAGAATTAACAAAATGGGAATAATTTACGAGTTTTTTGGCCACATTGTGCCCCATGTCTCGGTAAATTTTTTCATCATTTCACCATATGCATTCATTTGTTCTATTCCAGATGAGCTCAATGTTTTTTGCCATGAATCAACAAATTGTTTGAAAGCACTCATGTTACTTTCATTAAGATATTTCTGCCAATTATCAGAAAAATCTTTGAATGATGTTATTCCTGCATCGGACATTGCTTTTTGCCAATTTTGACCAAATAACTTCATTGTCTCATTACTTGATTCCTTAGTGGCTTTTTCCCAAACATCATTGAACTTACTTTGCATTTCGTTACTAGCGTTCTGAATCTGTTCAAAAATTGATTTCCAATTTTCGAGAGCTTTTGTGTATTCTTGCCACAATGAATCCCATTCATTGTTTTTTTCTTGTTCAGACATTAATTATCATTAAAGGGCGTAATTCTTAAAGTGTTCCCTAAAAATAGGAGTTATTTTTTTCGATTTTTAATTCGTTCTTCCATTCTAGTTTTGCCTTGTTCAAACTTCTGCCTATCTTCATCAGTCTTTAGAGATAATTCAGGAACTTTCTTTGGTTTTCCATGTTCATCTAGGGCTACGAATGTTACATATGCTGTTCCAGTGGTTGTCCGAATTCCAGTCACAATATCTTCAGCTTCAGCTTTTACTTCAATTTCCATGGATGAATTATGTACGTAATTAATGCGTCCATTCAAAGACAATACATTTCCAACAAAAACGGGTTTGAGGAAAGTAACGCTATCCATACTAACTGTAACTGCATTAGATTGAGAATGTCTCTGAGCAACAATACCTGCAACCATATCAATATGTTTTAGAATTTCACCACCGAATACATTTCCAGCAGGATTTGCATCAGATGGAAACATTCTGACAATTACTTCAGCATGTGATTCTGATGGACTCTTTTGAGATGGGATATGTTCAGGAGTCATTCTAATGAGATAATAAAGAAGTATCCAAATTTAATTGATTAAGTTTAGAGAATTTTTCAAAGATATTTTTCGAGGCTAGTTTTATCCATTTTTGGAATTTTTGCTAATTCAAAGCCTTCGGGTCTTTTTGATAATGAGCGAGTTGCATCAATTCCCATTTTTGCAGTTTGAAGATTCTTTTGATCACTTGATGGATCCAGACTTGAACCTCTAACATTTTTTAGAATTATGAGATCCTTATCAGCTTGAAAACGAGTAGCCATTGCATATTCAACTTGTTCAGCATTATTTGGATCAATATCTTCATCAACAACAGTTACTTGTTTTAATGATCTATGAGCTTCAAAAGTTTTTTCTATAATTTTTTTAGGATCTGATTCCTTTCCTTTTTTAATTTGGACAACGGCATGAAGCCAATTACATCCGCCATTTGTCATTGAAACCTGAATAGTTTGTTTGAATGATTTTTTTAGTTCTCCATTTAATTTTGATTCTATTGGCATTCCCATCAACAATCTATGTTCAGAGAATCCTGAAAGGACATCATGAAAAATTGGATTATTTCGGTAGAATAGATTTTCAACTTCAAAAACAGGTTGCATTCGTTGATGATCATACGTTTTGAGCATTTCGACCATCCATTCAGGATGAGTTTTATCTTGTAGAATTTTCCCTTCCATTACAATTTCAGCAGAGGATGGAACAGATAATCCTGAAAAAGAGAGTTTCTTTAAAGTTAATTTTCCACCCAATAATGCGTTAGCAATATTGATTTCGTCTTTTCCCCATTGTTCTTGATATGCTCCAGCTATAGAGATAGCAGGATGGACTCCAACAGTAATCGCAATTTTAAGATCTTCCTTGTGTTCTTTTGCATCAACAAAACATTTGTGCAAATGGCGACCCTCAACCATTCTAATTGAAAGGTGGTTTTGATCAATTGGCATCATTCTATGAAATGATGAATTTTGCTTTCCAGTCTCAGGGTTTTTTACATATGCAATTGATGAGGTTATGAATGGTCCTGATTCTTTCTCAAAATGTGTTACTATAGGCATGGAATCAATAGTTTTAGAACGATTTTCTTCAAATTTTGCTTTTGAAATAATTTTTGGAGCTTTAGAATTTTTAATTGAAGAAATTACATTTTCATGAATTTTTTTCTCATTTCCACCTACTGCAATTCCAAATCTTTTCCTCGTACCCACCAAATTTGAAACTAGACGAAAATCAGTACCTCTAATATTTTCAAATAATATGGCATCGCTACCATCAACTTTAGCAGTTAAAGCAGCAATTTCGAATTTTGTAGAAACTGGTTTTTTAATAATTTTTAATTCTTTGATTTTTTTAACCTCTGAAATATAGGTTCTGAGATCAGTCATTCTGAATCATCTCTAGAATCTCCAACATTAAGGCTTTTCCCGTAGATATTTCCAACTCCTTATTTAGAAATGTGGAGACTAGAGCAATACCTTTGATTTTATCACTAATTTGTTCAGAAATTAATTTAGAAAACAGGAAATTGTTTTTGGACGGAATTATTGTGGTTGTAGTTGGAACCGGTCCACCAGATATAGATGCGACAAGAGAACCGATTTTTTCTGGACCTTGAGAAACAGATACAAAATAGGCGTTATCAAATTTTAGAATTCGGATACTAAAGATTTCATTCCCTAAACTGATAGATTTTGAAGAAAAAGGTAAGGTTTGGTTCAATGATTTTTGAACATAGCCTATGCTTTTATTGCTATTGATTCATCTTGATTTTCTGCATTACTGTTTGCTGGGTTTTTTTTACAGTTAACCTCATGCTTGTCTGGATAGACAAATAATTTTTCACAGTATTGACATGCAGTTTTTTCTTTAGACTTTGTCTTGCTTTTTGCAGTTTTAGCTTTAGATTTTGTTTTAACAACAATTTCTTCAACTTCATTTTCAATTTCATTTACTGCTTTAGCTTCAATAGAATCAGCTTCAACTCTTGCACGTAATTTTGCTTTGTATTTCAAATTTCGTGGTTTAGTTCTTAATCTATATCCACAACAAGGGCACCAAAGTCCTTCCCATTTGATGAATATTTCACAAATTTGACATCGACGTTGTCCAGAAGCATATCTTCCAGTACCAACAGGCTTTTGAGCCTTATATCTAACACAAATTCCTTTACATGTCATCTTGGTATTTTCTTATAGAAATCTTAGTATTTAAGGATCGTTCACCTAAAAATTTCATGATTTTTAATAAAAGATGTAAAAATTATAAATTATTTTTTTTCTAAATAAATAATTTCAAAAAAACCTGAAAAAACTTCAATAAATATGTATACTCAATATAAATCAAGAAAATTATCTATTTTTTAACCTGTTAATGATAATGGAAGAATAAAGTGCCTAAAGCCCTCTCTTTGAGAAATGAATTTTGCAGACAGTCTATCTCGTTTCCCTCGCTGATTGAAATTTTTGATTTTTACACTAGTATTTTTTTCATCTACAAATTCTATTTCAAAAGATGAGCAATATTGAAGATTAAGCATTTGGACAATTTGTTTTGCCATTATCATGTCACCATTTCCAATTCTAACAATTTTTCGTTTAGCTCGTAATCCTGCCAAAACTGAAACTATATGAAAAACTAATTTTTCAATTGATGGAAAAAAAGAACTCTCAATCTCTTTTCCATAATAAAAAATGGATAAACCAATTCGTTTTCCAGGATCAATTCCAATTAGGATATTTTCTTCTTCGAAATTCTGATTTAATTTTTGTAAAATTTTACCTCGAATTACTGTAGGGAGATTTTCAATTATGTCATCATAAAGAATGGGGATTTTATCAGATTGTGGAGAATCAGAATATGTAGAAAATACAATATCACCATCATAGTGGATTATTTCTTCAGGTAAAATAGAATCAAAGGGAAGGTTTAGAGATTTTAATATGTTAGAAAATCGATAGTAGGATTTACCAAATGTGGTAGCGATTCCAATGCGTATTTCATTTTCAGGATTAATGATATAGGTTAGATTTTATAGAATTTAGGTTTATACTTTCAAAACTCTAGATACGACATGTTTGACTGCATCATCAAAGTTTGCATCTATTTTTGATTGAATTTCAGATAATTTGGATTCGCCTTCTTGGGAAATTTTAGAGGATTCAGATTTGGCTTTTTCTTTAGATGCTTCAATGATTTTGGAAGCTTCTTCTGTTGCCATTTGACGAGTTTTTTCCATTAATGTGTCAATTTCGTTTAAAGCCTTTACATTAAGCTGTTTTTTCATGTCACCAACTTTGCTGTTTAAAGAATCAAGATCATCTTCTAAAACATTCAAAGATTTGACGATATTCGTAACTTTTGATTCGGCAACGCTACTCATGAGATTTGAAGGTAATTTCCATTACTTAAATCATTCATTTTTAGTAGATTTTTAGGCACAAAATCAGCTAGCCTGTTGTCAAAAGCAATATGGCTCTCGCAAGATCGCCTTTGGCTTCCTCAAGAGCACTTTTTGCCTTTTCAGAATCCACACCAGCTTGTTGACATACAAGTTCAATATCCTCATCAGAGAAAATTGGGACCTCTAATTCTCTTTCCTCATAACCGTCAGTAGTTACAGTAAAAATGGAATTATCTTTGGCTTTCATTTCAGTAACTGAAGGTTTTGAAATAATGATCTCTTTTTTATCAGTTTTAATTATAACTTCTTGAACATTAGATAATTCATTCATATCTAGACCCATCTTATCCATCATTCTTCGCATTTCGCGATTTCCCCCTCGCATCATAGTTACTTTTGTACCTCTCGACTTTTTAAACTATCTCTGACTTTGATTGCTACACCTCGTTGAAAATCATTAATCATCTCATATGACAAAAGTGCTTTTCCAACTGCAATTACTTTATCTGAGAAAATTACTGGTGTATCACAGGAAATTCTGACATTTTTACCGCATTTTGTTACATGTTTTGAGAATACAGAGCGTCCTTCTTCAATAAAGGGTGCTGCATCTTCACTAACCTCAACACAATTTTCTCGAAAAGTTTTGGATTTGATCAAAATTTGAGCAAAAAAGGGAGTAATTGCTAATCCTCCATCAATTCTCAGAGTACATAGAAGATTATTTTCAGATGAGATTGTTCTAATTCTACCAGTTTTTTTTGAAAATGTCATGTCAATTTTTTTTGGAATTAATTTAGAAACTCCTGGTCCAAATAATGCGTCAATTGAATACTTGAATTTCTGAAGATGTTCCATAATTTTTGATTGAATGTAATGAATATTAGTTCAATGTTGCTATGTAGACAATCACAAAACTATATAGATTAAACTAATTCAATTAGTTTATGGAAGAAAGAGAGGAAACAAGACGAATTCAATTTACAGGCAAGTCTTCCTACATAGTTTCATTACCAAAACAGTGGATTGTAGATTTGGGCTTAAAACAGGGTGATCAAATCAAAATGATTAGAAAGGGAAGTTCAGGACTGGAAATCTTTCCTCCAAAGTTTGGTACATTCCAACAAAAAAAAGAAGAAGCGCTTTTAGAGATTTCTGCTACTGAAGAAGTTTCATCGTTAATTAGAAAATTAATTTCATTGTATTTTTTAGGATACAAAACAATTAACATAAAATCTAAAGATGGAAGATTGATTCCACCACAAAGAAATGCGGTCAAAGAAGCGGTAAAAAGAATGCTCATGGGTTCAGAAATAATTTCCGATTCAAGTAATGGAATAATAATTCAAGTTTTGGTAAATTTACTAGAATTATCAGTAGATGGTGCATTTAAGAGAATGTTACATCTTGCAAAATCAATGTCAAGTGATGCATTACTTGCAGTTAAAGAAAACAATATGGAATTAGCTGAAGAGGTAATCAATACAGATGACGAAGTGGATAGATTTGGATTTTACATCATCAGACAATTAAAAATTGCTATTGAAAATGAACACATGTTAAAAGAGATGGGATTTTCAAGTACTCGTGATTGTCTGGGGTATAGAATTGTTGTGAAGGATATTGAAAGAGTAGGGGATCATGCAGCATTTATTGCTAAAGATTTACTTGAATTTAAAAAACCAATTAAAAAAGAGATTTTAGATAAATTATTTGAAATGAATGAATTTGGTTTGTCAGTTCTTGATGATGCTTGTCTATCTCTATTCAAAGAAGACTATATTCAAGCTGAAAAAACAATTATCAAAACAGAAGAAATTCAAAAATATGAAAAAAGAATTCGAGATGTCAGCAAAGCCCTAAAAGATGATGAAGAAAGCTACAGGGTCAGAAGAATTACAGAAAATATCAAAAGGATCTCTGAATATGCAAGTGATATAGGAGAGATTGTTTTGAATATGAATATCGAGAAGACGCTTAAGAAAAAAGCATGAATTTTTAATAGAGAGTAGGATTTTCAACATAAAATTTAAGGAAAATAGTCATGAGAACAGCAATTTTAATCACATACAATAAAGAAGATATCATTAACGAGGCTAAAGGCCTGTGTGATGCAGCTGGATATAGAATTGTACACACCATAAAACAAAATTTTCTCAAAAAGCCAAAATTTGGAATTAGTAAGGAGGTTCTAGAAACATTAGATGAAATGGCTGAAAAATTGAGACCTGATGTGATCGTTTTTGATGAAATTTTAAAACCTAGTCAAAACTACAATCTCGCTTCAGTTCTTCATAGAGAAATTTTGGACAGAGAAGCATTGATTTTAGAAATTTTTGAAAGTCGTGCTTCTAGTGCAGAATCAAAGTTACAAGTAAAATTAGCACAATTAAGATACGAAATGGCTAGGGCAAAAGAAAAAGTTCGATTATCGAGTATGGGCGAACAGCCAGGATTTATGGGAATAGGAAAATTCGAAGTTGACGTTTACTATAATGACATTAAACATAGAATGCAAACCATAAAACAAAAACTAGAGAAAGCAGGTAAACAAAGAGAATTACACCGACAAGGAAGAAAAAGACTGGGTTTCAAAATCATTTCATTAGCAGGATATACATCTGCTGGAAAAACGACATTATTTAACAAATTAACTGGAGAAACAAGAGATGAAAGTAGTGAATTATTTACAACTCTATCAACTACAATTCGTAGGTTAGAAATTGATGAAGAGATTTTTTTAATTTCGGATACTGTTGGGTTTATCAGTAAATTACCTGCATACATGATTGATGCATTCAAATCAACACTTGAAGAATTATCATATTCTGATCTTATTATTGTGGTGATTGATATAGCTGATTCTGATTTTGAATTAAAAAAGAAATTTACAAGTTGTATGAGAACATTAAGCGAACTTGGAATTAATAAGGATAAATTGGTATTTGCAATGAATAAAGCAGACTTAATTTCAACTGAAGAAATTGATGAAAAAATTAAATTTTTAAATTTACTAGAAAATAAAAAAGTAATTTCAATTTCAGCGAAAAAGGGATTAAATTTATTGCAACTGAATCAACTAATTAAAGGAATTTTAGAAAATAATCAAATAAATTCAGATAATTTAGGAGTCAAAGAAACATTTGGAAATTGAAGTATTAAGAATAGGTCAGCGATTAGTAAGAGATGACAGAGTTACTACCCATGTTGCTCTGGTTGCAAGAGCATTTGGAGCAAAGAAAATTTTCATGTCTGAGATTAATCCAGAGATTGGTGAGACAATTTACAAGGTGAATGAAACTTGGGGAGGAGATTTTGAAATTGAGTTTATTGATAATTGGAAGATGATTGTTAAAAATAAGAAAAAACAAGATTTTAAGATTGTTCATTTATCGATGTACGGTGAAAAAATCAATAAAATTCAAACCGATATTTCATCAGAAAATAAAATTTTGATAGTGGTGGGTGCTGAAAAAGTTCCTAGAGAGATTTATGAATTAGCTGATTATAATGTAGGAGTTGGAAGTCAACCTCACTCAGAAATTAGTGCTTTAGCAATATTATTAGATAGAATACAAAATGGTGCTCAATTTGATTTGATTTTTCAAAAAGCCAAAAGAAGAATAATTCCAAG
This sequence comes from Candidatus Nitrosopumilus sp., assembly GCA_008080815.1. Classification (GTDB taxonomy): domain Archaea; phylum Thermoproteota; class Nitrososphaeria; order Nitrososphaerales; family Nitrosopumilaceae; genus Nitrosopumilus; species Nitrosopumilus brisbanensis. The sequence goes on along the minus strand of VMDM01000028.1, from coordinate 26,251 downwards.
TAAAACAGGCAAAAATGTCGTTATGGAAGAAACAAGGGATTAATATTAGAAAATTTGAGATGGTATCGTGGTAGACAAATACGAAGATCCTTTTGTTAGAATTGCTTCAATGATTGGAGGCGATGAGTATTTGAAAGTAGCACGTTCTTTACTAAAAGCTGAAGATGCCACAGATGAAGAAATAGCTAGTTCTACAGGTCTAAGAATCAACATGGTTAGAAAAGTACTCTATGATCTTTTTGGAAAATCCCTAATTACAGGAATTAGAGTCAAGGATGAAAGAAAAGGTTGGTTTGTCTATAGATGGAGAACCAGAAGAGAAGAGGTAGAACATTTTATTGAAAATCAAAAGAAAAAGATTGAGGAAAGATTACAACAAAGATTAGATTATGAAAATGCATCTGATTTCTACCATTGTGGAAATGAAGATTGCCCAAGAGTTACTTTTGAAGAGGCACTAGAAGGCATGTTCAAATGTCCTTCATGTGGTAGTGTGCTAAATCTAAAAAAGAATGATAAATCTAAAAAAGCATATCAGAAAAAGATTGATGAGATTAAGAAAGATATGCAGCAAGTGTTCTAAAATATACTAAAAATAAATACTACAACTCTTATTGAAAATTCTTGAATCAAATATCAACAATCAACCCTGCAACTGGAGAAATTATTAACACGTATGATTCAATGAATAAAGAAAAAGTTCTTCAATTAGTTGCAAAAGCAAAAAGAGCATTTCCAGAATGGAAAAAAGACTATGAAAGTAGAAGGAGTTACATTTACAATTTAGTTGAATATCTAAAGAAGAATAAAGTGGAACTTGCAAAAATTGCAACCGCAGAAATGGGCAAAGCTATCAAAGAGTCAATTAGTGAAGTTGAAAAATGTGCATGGGCTTTAGAATTTTATGCGGATCATGGTGATAGTTTCCTTGCAGATGAAATTCTAAATACAGATGCAAGAAAAAGTTTCTTGACATTTGAGCCATTAGGAGTAATTGGATCTATTATGCCATGGAATTTTCCATATTGGCAAGCTTTACGATTTGCAGCACCATGTTTAATGGCAGGAAATGTCATCATTATGAAACCATCTAAGATTACAATGCAATCAGGAATAGAGATTGAGAAAGCATTTGCTCATGCAGGAATTCCAGAGGGAATATTTCAGACAGTGGTTGGAAGTGTGGATTCAGCAAATCATCTCATTGATTCAGATGTTAATGCTGTAACATTTACAGGCAGTACCAATGCGGGAGCCAAAGTAGGGGAAAGAGCTGCTATGAATTTAAAAAAATGTGTATTAGAATTAGGAGGTAGCGATCCTTTCATTGTTTTAGATGACGCAATCATTGACAAGGCTGCAGAAGGAGCAGTCAAAGGTAGATTCATCAATTGTGGTCAAAGTTGTGTAGCCTCAAAAAGATTTTTTGTGGGAAAAAATATTGCAAATGAATTCATAGAATCATTCATTAAAAAAGCATCAAAGCTGAAAGTTGGTGATCCAATGTCCGAAGATACAGATATTGGACCATTATCTAGCAAAGAGGGATTTGAAACAATTTCTCAAATTGTAAATGATGCAAAAGAAAAAGGAGCCGAAGTTTTGTTGGGAGGTTCAGAGATTGATGGAAATGGATTTTTTTATCAACCAACAATTTTGACTAATGTGAAAACAAACATGAGAATTGCAAATGAGGAAACATTTGGACCAGTTGCACCTATCACAATTGTCGAAAATGAAAGTGAGGCAATTAAGTTAGCAAATGATACTGAATTTGGATTAGGTGCTAGTATTTGGACAAGAGATCTTGCTAAAGCAGAAAAAATGTCCAGAAGAATTGAATCAGGAATAGTTAGTGTCAACAATGTTGTGATTTCAGATCCTAGAATTCCATTTGGTGGAATCAAACACAGTGGTTTTGGTAGGGAATTATCAAGATATGGAATGATGGAATTTGTTAATGTTAAATCAGTTAGATTTTATGATAATTTGACTCACAATCATTACGTAGAATAACCAAAACTGGAATGTTTTAAGTATAAATTCAAAGTAATTACAATGACGAGGAACTCAATTTAACGTTGAGAACAGATCACAGCGATCTTGGAACGCCTTGATCTTTGAGATACCTTCAAAGTTCATGATTCCTCAAAAACAGAATCTTCATCATCCTCGTCATCAAATTCATCATCTTCATCACATTCCTCAAGTTGTAGATGAGTTGGTTTTCCAGAGTCATCAAAGAAGATTTCAACACAAATTCCAAAATTTATGGCTGAAATCAAAGTTTCTGCAAGTTCTTTAGGAAAATTACTTTTTGAAGAATCCGTAGAGTATCTATATACAGAAATATCTTCATCATGTTGAAAATCAATTTCAATATCACCAGATACAAATTTTCTTATGGCTAAAACTTTACCAAAAAGACTAGATACCAAGGCTATTTTCCAATATTTTCAACATCAGAAGTGAGAACTTCTGCTAATTTTTCATAATGTTCTCTTGATTTTCCTAAATCCTGTAATTTTTCTGATTCAATTTGATTTAATTCTTCATCAACTTTTTTGGAAACATATTGTAGTCTTGCCTCTGCCATCATGAATAATCGATTGTTTTCTTTCCAAAGGTGTTCAGTAATATGTTCCACATATTGTTTCATATCTAAAATTAGTTTTGTAGAATCACCAGAGGACAAATATTGTTGAGCGGATTGTTCCATGTTCTTTCCAATTTCTCTTGAACGTTCATGATCCATTAACATCATTGCTATTGGACCCATATTTTTTGGCATTCCAGCTTGTTCTAATGCCGGAAATAATGATTTTTCTTCTTTACTATGATGACAAACATCAGTAAAATTTTTTGAGAAATCTATTACAGGCATTAAGATTGATTCAGGAATTTGTTTTCCATCATTTAATAATTGAATTGTAGATTCCATTGCTTTAATTACTTTTTCAATAAGCTCATGATCTTTTCTCAATGATGCAGTTGACATGATGGAAAGCTGATTTTACCATATCTATATCTTATCTAAAAATTTAGAAAATATAGAAAATTAGTTAACGTAAACGTTAACAATTGATTATCTATTGGAGAGTTTTTTTGATTTTACAAATGCCCAAATCTTTTTTGTCATTTCACTTGGTGCAATAGGTTTTGAACCAAAAACTTGCTCTACAGTTTCTTTTCTACCTGCAAAACTAATTGCATATCCACCAAAAGCGGATTTCTTTTTAGTAGAAGTTTTTTTCTTAGGTGCTGCCTTTTTCTTAGGTGCTGCCTTTTTCTTAGGTGCTGCCTTTTTCTTAGGTGCTGCCTTTTTCTTTGAAGATTTTACTGCCAATTTCTTAAAAACGATTTTAGAAATTAGTATAATAACTTACACTTTTCTGTAATTGACTACTAAATGATTACTTAGCCTCTTAATTGAATGAATTTTTAATTTTGGCGATTTTGATAATTTTGAAAATCCAGAACCTCGAATAAATGAAATTGATTTTTCGCCACCTAGTAAGAATGGTGAAATCGTAACTATGATTTCATCAAAAAGATTTTTTTTAACAAATTCCCAATTTGTAGTTCCTCCACCTTCAACTAAAATGGATTTAATTCCTTTTTGTACAAGTTTTTCTAAAAGATTTTTTAAATTTACAGTATCTTTTCCAGAGATTATAATTTCGACTGGAAATTGTTTTAATTTTTCTAAATTATTTTTTGAAATATTTTTGGAAACAGCAATTATTGTTGGGAATTTTTTTGAAGTGACTAAAATCTTTGATTCTTTTGGAATTTCTCCTCTTGAATCTAAAATAATTCGTATCGGGTTTTTCCCTTTTGTGAATCTGACAGTTAAAAGTGGATTATCCTTTAAGACAGTATTTTTTCCAACAAGTATTGCATCATATGTTGAACGTAGTTTATGTAATCTCTTTAGATCATCATTAGAAGATAATTTTGAATCATTACATTTTGATGATATTTTTCCGTCAATGGATATTGCAGAACTAATTGTTATTTTTGGTCTAGATTTTTCCATGAACAATTTTTCCTCCAGTCATCACTGCACGTATTGATGTTTCAGAAGCTCTATGAACAATTGCAGCATAAGGATTATGCATTATTTCCAAATCTATTGAATGCTTATCAATGAAAATACAATCAGCTAAATAACCCTCTTTTATTATTCCGATCTTCTTTTGAAGTATTTTTTCACCATTTACTGTTGCCATTTTAAGAATTTCTTTTGGTTCAATTCTTTTTTTATTTACTCCCATTGTTACTTTCCACAAGTAATCCATCTCTCGAAACATATCTGGAGAATTTATCATAACATTGTCAGTTCCAATTCCAATGGTACAACCAGCCTTTTTCATTAATTCAATATCAGGAATTCCCTCAGCTAGAGAGGCATTTGCTCGTGGACATACAACAATCCCTCTAGTGATTTTTGCCGCTTTCTTTAGATCATTTGTTGAGGCAAATGTCATGTGTACTAGGAAGTCAGGTTTGAGTTTAAGGGCTCTAATTGTTTCTGATTTACCAGTAATTTTTAGTGAATTTTTAACACTCTCCAAAGTTTCAGAAGAATGAATGGCTCGAATTTTTTTAATTTTTGAGAAATGATTGAGATTCGAATCACTGTATTCATTAGCGCCACTAATTCCCAAACCATCAGATTGTTCTAAAATTTGATTCAATTCTGAATTTCTTTCTACTGGAAATGAAGTGTTGTTTTTAATCTCTTTTGAATTATTGTAAAAGTCAACTCTTCCAAGAATGATTGCTCGAATTGGAATTGATGCAGTAGAATCACGTAATAATTTTACTCCATCTAAACCCCCTTCTCTAAAATCAACAAATGTTGTAATTCCCTTTCTCATCATTGAATGGCATGAATTTTTTATGAAATTTGATAAATTATTACTGGAGGAATTTTTTAAAATTTTTGTTTTTACACCGAAAACAGGATGAATTCTTTGATCAACAGAGCTGTTGATGGTAAAGTCCTTTCCAATAGAATCACCAATATGCGTATGACAATTAACAAAACCAGGGATTAAAAGTAATCCTTCACCATTGATGATTTTCTCATTTTTTTCTGGTTTAATGTTTGGTTTTATTTTTACAAATTTATCATTTTCAATTCTAATATCAAGTTCAAAGTAATAGTCAAGTTCTTCCTCAAACAACACACTGATGTTTTTAATTAACATGACAACTCGTAGATTTCAGGTTTTTCTTTTCCAGAATCTCTAATTTCTCGTATGGTATCAAGTGATTTTGTGGCTAATTTGATAGCTTCTCTGCATGTTACTGCGTTTCCTATTCCACAATTAAGAAATATTTTTTCTTCCTGTTTTATCATCTCGATGAATTGAGAGGTCGCCTTTTTTGCAGAATCAGTTGCAACAACCATGAAATTATCACCACCCATAAAAAAAGTCAGTGAGTTTTTTTCCAAGAAAAATTTTGACATCTTGGAGTATAATTGGAAAATAATTGAGGAGATCTCATATGGAGAATTTGTTTTTGCTCTAGACGTGATATCATCTACATCTAAATGCATGATAGTAACTTGTGGATTTGTATCTGGACATATTTTTCCAAAAATGTTATATTGTTCGCTAAGAAAAATTTTATTTTTCTTTGCATCATATGCCATTAAATTTGCATCATAAGGGGTATCACCATATCCAATTGAAATATTCAATTTAATTTCAAATTCTTTCTCTAAATTTTTTTGAATTTCTATATGATTTTCTAATGATATTTTATTTGATACTACAAAAAATTCATCAGAACGATTCTGGAAAACTAGAGAATTCAAATCAGAGAATAACTTTTGTATTTTTTTATAGAGTGATGCCTGAAGCATTTGTAATTCATGTTCTCGGTCACTACCCAAAGTTAGTGTCCATGGCCCATAACCAGTAATTTTGAGAATACTAAGTTGAATCAATTTGAAAGTCCCTTAAGTTGGTTTGAAATTTTGAGAACTGCCTCAACAGCACGCTCAGCAACAGGTCTAATTCGTGCATAAGCATGTCTCTCCTGCATTCCAGGTCCAGAAATACCCAATGAGACAGGTTTTTGGTATTTTATGGATAATTCAGTTAATGTTTTAGCAGCAGCATGAGAAATTACCTCATCATGTTTGGTTTGACCTTTAATTATTGCGCCAAGAGTGACCACTGCATCAACATCCTTTCTTTGTAAAAGGGCATCAACAATAATGGGCATATCATATGCTCCTGGAACATGACAAGTGTGAGTGATTTTTAATTTTAGGGAATCTGCTTTTTCTTTTGCTACTGAATGCATACGTGACGTTACTTCGTCATTAAACTCTGAAACTACAATTGCAATATTCAAAATTAATGCACCTTGGCATATTCAATGAGTTCTTTTCCATCAATTAATGGAATTCCATTTTGCTTACCAAATTTTTCTGCTTTATCAATTGACAATGCAGAGTATGTTTGAGCATCCATCATTTCACATATTGCAGTTACTGGAGTGAGACCAGCAATTTGAGCTAAATACACAGACATTTCAGTATGACCTTGTCGAGCAGCTAAAAGACCTTGTGATGCAATTAGAAGTGGAACATGTCCAGGAGTTTTAAATGAAGATGCAAACTTTTTCTGTTTATTTTCAAGATTATAGATATTTGCCATTTCTTTTATTGTCAAAGATCTATCTTGGTCAGTAATTCCAGTATAGGTTTGATAATGATTAACTGATAAGGAGAAGGTTGGATGATCACCATAAGGTGCTAGACCCATTATCATTTCTTTGTTAGAAATATCAGAATCTGCTAAAATTTCATGCATATATCGTAATTCAAGTGATTTTGCAAATTGATTATCAATTGCAATACAGAGTAAACCACCAGCATTTTGTCGCATTCTAGCAACATGTTCAGGAGTAATGAATTGGGCTGCAACTACCATATCAATTTCATTTTCTCTGCCTGTAGAGTCGTGTAATAATACAAATTCACCTTGTTTTAGGGATTGTAAAGCATTTTCTAAACTCATAAATCAAATTGTAGGCAGTCTGATTATAAAGTTTACTAGAAAATTGGTAACTACCAAAAAAGTGGTAAATAAGAAATTTTATTTCAAAATGTATTTTCCCAAAATGTCAGTTTCAATATTAAGTTTATCTCCAACTTTTTTGGTTTTAAAATTTGTAACTTCTATGGTATGAGGAATTAAAGATACAGATGCAAGATTATTTTTAATATCTACTACAGTCAAACTAATTCCATCTACAGCAATAGAGCCTTTTTTAACAACATATTTTGATAATTTTTTTGGTAATTCAAACCAGACTTGAACTTCTTTTGGTTTTTTCAAAATTTTCTTTATAATTCCAACACCATCAACATGTCCTAAAACAAAATGACCTTCAAGTCGTTCACCAGCTTTCAAACTTCGTTCAATATTTACAATACCACCAACTTTCAAATTTCCTAAATCAGTTTTTTTTGTAGTTTCCTCAATCATTTCAAAAATACAATTTGATTTATCAACTTTGATTGCAGTAAGACATACTCCATTTAATGCAACACTTTGTCCAATTTTTAATCCCTTGGAGTTCTTTCCTAAATTAACTGTCATCTGAATTGCACTACGATTTTTTGTCTTTGTAGATATTTCTTCAATGGTTCCAATTCCCTCTACAATTCCAGTAAACATGTAAGAAAACAAAAAGGTGAACTATAAAATCATTTATTTTTAGAAATCATTTTTCTCAAATTTCTTAAATTCATTTTCACACACTTGATGAAATAAAGTGCATTTATTTTCTCGGGCTTCCTGTTTAATTTTTTCCATATCCGCATTCAAAATTCCCTGAGCGGCAAGAAATGCGTTCTCTTCCATGCCTAATTTTTGAAATAATTGGGATTTTACCCTAGGAATTTCCTTTAAGGATGGGTCAGCTTTCTGAGCAAGATCATAGTATTGAATTGCTTCTTCAAATTTTTTTAGATGACTAAGTGATATTGCTTTATTCATTAGTGCTGTTACATCTTTGGGATCTAGTAATAATGACGCATCATAACAGATGATGGCTTCGGTATGTCTGTCTAATTCATTCAATGATAGACCTTTACTATTTATGATCCAAGAGTCCCTAGGATTTTTTTTTAAAATTTCATCACATAATTCAATAACCAAACTGTAATTACCCAATCCTTCCAATGCAAAAATTTTGTTTTTAATTGCAAAGTTATCATCAGAATTAATTGATAGGACTTTATCACAATAAGTTATAGCTTCATCAAATCTTTTGAGATAGATTAAAGCTAGAGCACAATTTTGTAATGCTAACATGTCATTTGGAATTTTTAATAAAAGATCCTTACAATATTCGTACATGTCCTCGTATCTTTCAGAATTAAACATTCTAGTGATTACATTATTTGGATCAAGTAAATTGATCATATTTTGAATAGTTGCTTGTTACCTTTAACTAATTCGGGATAGGTTTAGTTTTTTGATATATCTATAATGGATTTAGCCTGTTTGTAATGAACTTCATCAATCATTTTTCCCTCAACAGTGGTAGCACCTTTACCTGATTTTGTAGATTTTTCATATATCTCGCAGACTTTTTTTGCCCATTCAATTTCACTTTTTGTTGGTGCAAAGAGTTTATGGGTTAATTCAATTTGATCAGGATGAATCAAGCTTTTTCCAGTATATCCGAGACTCTTTCCCAAAATACAGTCTTTTTCAAATCCTTTAGCATCATTTAGATCCTGCCAAATTCCATCAATACATGAAACTCCCGCAGCTTTTGCATCTACGGGTATTTTTGAGCGGGAATATTTTGCACCCTCTGAATCTTTAGTGTATTCAACACCTAGATCATTTAGAAGATCAAAAATTCCAAAAACTACTGCATGGATTCTTTTGCTAAATGAGCAAATTGGATATGCATTAACAACACCCTCACTGGATTCAATTGATGGGAGAATTTGAATTGGTTTGAGTTTTCTTTTTTTCTCAATTTGTATTAGATCTTTTTGAATTTTCTTTAATTCTGAAATATTGTTAACTTTCGGTATTACTATTCCATCGATTCCTTTCTGAACAATTTCCTTCAGATCATCTAAAATTTTTCCAGATTGAGGAGAATTAGTTCGTACAAAAATTTGTGAGTGATAATCATTTCTAGATTTCAGAGAATTTTTTATTAAATTTCTAGCAGTTTTTTTTTCAGAATCAGGAACAGAATCCTCTAAATCAAAGCAAACAATATCTGAAGATAGAGCTTTAGCTTTTTCTAAAAATCTAGGATTGTTTCCTGGAACAAAAATGAGACTTCTGAAGAGCTGAGTCATTAAATGACTAAGCGCCTTCAGGCTTCATTAAGATTTTGCCAAAGAAATTACCCTTTAGCATTTTTGTATGAGCCTCTGCTGCTTGCTCAAAGGTATAGACAGAGTCAACAATCGATTTTAGTTTACCTTGACCCATCCAATAGAGACCTTGATCTAATTCAGCTTTAGTTCCTTGTGTTGAACCTAAGACATTAATTCCCTTAAAGAATATGTGTCTAAGATCGATTTGTGCGTCATAACCAGTTGTTGCACCACATGAAACAAGTGATGCACCATATTTCAGTAAGGTGAGTTGTTTGTTGAAGTGAGTTTGACCAATGTGATCAAATGCAAGATCAATTCCAGGTGCTTCACCTTTTGTTTTTGCGATTTCTTTTGAAATTTTGAAGACTTCTTTTTGCCAATCGTCTTTTCTGTGGTCTACTGCATAATCTGCACCAAGTTCCTTACATTTCTCTAGTTTGTCTGGACTTGCAGTTGCAATAACATCACAGTTGTATAATTTTGCAATTTGAATTGCAAAGCTTCCTACACCAGAACCACCACCCATTACTAGAACGGTTTGTCCTGGAGTAATTTTGGCTCTTCCAACTAACATGTGCCATGAAGTAAGAAGGGTCATTGAGGCTGCTGCTGCATCTTCATATGAAACTCCATCAGGAATTTTTGAAACGTTTACTTCTGGTAAATGAATTTGTTCAGAGTAAGCACCCCAAAGTGGTCCTGTTTGGAAACCCCAAACTTGTCTTCGAGTACAATCAAATTCTCTTCCATCAGTACATGCTTTACAAACTCTGCATGCAAGATTAGAGTGAGAAACTACTCTATCTCCTACTTTGAAATTTTGGACATCTTCGCCTACTGCGATTACATCTCCAGCTACATCAGAACCTGAAACATGTGGAAGTGGAACAGCTACTGGAACTCCTCTCATTCCCCAAATATCATTATAGTTCAGAGCTGAGGCTTTATTTGTAAAAATTACCTCATCTGGTTTTGGTTTTGGTTCGTCTATATCCTGGACTTTAAGGATCTTAGCATAATTATCATCTGGTGCATATTCATTGTATACGACTGCTTTCATGAGTAAAATCAGTCTTTACCTATAATTATATTTTATTGGGATCAGACACGATTGAATTTGAAATCTCGCTTGGGTTGTTGAGTTGAGAGTAAAATTTGCTTTAATTGATCGTCTGAGATCTGTCCCGGTAATTTTCCTTGTGTTGCCATTCCAATTAGATATTGTTCAACCAAATTTGCTAATTCAGGTTTTACCATTTTGATATTATTTAGTCGAGATCTTGCTTCTGGTGAAAGAATTTGTTTTAAAATCTGTTCTTTTTGTTCTGAAATTTCATTTTGTGAATTATCTTGAGTATAATCATCAGATTCTGGAAAACTCATTTTGAATCTAGCGGTAAACTTTCAATTGTGGATTTTCAACAATCATTTCTTTTAGAATTTCAGTTGCAAGTCTATCTAATTTTTGCATTCCTTGCTTTGAAACAATTCTGCCTTTCTTCTCAACTTTTTCAAGGTAACCTAATTTTTCTAATCCATGAATTGCATTTCTAATAATTGCACCACCTGCATCTTTATGATGTGCAGCGCCATAACCAGAAGGCTTGCCTCCGCCATAATCTTTTCTTAATTCATTAACGCCAATTGGTCCATGAACGTAAATTTTTCTCATGATTGATGCACATCTTGTGTGCCACCATTCTCTATCTTGAGGAGGTTTATCAGCATGAGCACCAGTCTTTACAAATGGTATCCATGAAGGAGCAGGAATATCTTCACTTTTTAGAATCTCTGCTAACCTTGAGATCAATACATCTGCTGGTACATCGTATACCTTTGCCATGAAGAAAAAAAATCGAGAATCGTCTTATAAATCATTGAGCTAGAAGTTTCCTATACGTATGCCCACAAAAGTGGCATGTAATTCTGATCGACTTTGTTTGAGAACGTCCCATTCTTATGGTAGAATTTAATCCTGGACAAATGAAAGATTTACATTTTTTACAGAAAACCATCTTCATAAAATAAGGCATTCTAATTTTATGACGAGTGCTGATTTTTCTTGCCAAATTAGCTTGTCTTTCAGATAGTTCAGGATTTAATTTTGAATTGGCTACTGCATTATTGATAAGAATCTGCATTCGTTCAATGGCTATCTTTCGAAGACTCTCTTTCATTAAATTTCTATTTTCATCAAAATAATAAAAATGCAGTCAGCGGGATTCGAACCCGCGTCATAGGGTTGGAAACCCCAGATACTAACCAGGCTATACTATGACTGCACAAAATGCAAAATTTTATTCCTACATAAAAATGGTTTTTTCATATTCGTAGAGTATCCTTGAAACTACTGTATGACCTTCAAATGACTCATTTCCAACTGAATAAATTTTTGAGAAACTCTTTGTGATGGATTCTGAAAAATGGCTTTTCTGAAATCCACCTACTACTACACATGTATCTTGGTCAATTTCTGATGCAAGTTTCTCATAAGACGTGGACATACCAACAGTTGAGAGACCTATTGTTTGAGAGGGATTAATTGAATTCAATAATTCTGAAAAAGATTGTTCTTTAATTGAAAGTAATTCATTATTGTTTGATGTGATCTTTTTTTCTTGAAATAACTTTTCAATCAGTCCTTGAAATCGATGATATGATTTTGGAATATGCACATCATTTGAAAATCTAATCACTTTATCATCGATTGTGTGAACATAAAGATTCATCTTATTTTTTAAAAATAATGGAATAGTTGTAGATTCTAAAATTGAAAAATGAACTAAATCAGGTCTTCCTCTTTTGAGTTCATTAGTGATTCCTTTCATTGCAGCAAAATGCCATGAATTATCTAGCAGAATTTTTGATGGAACCTTGCCTAATTTTCTTGCATGAGAGATTACAGATGGATGATTTTTCAATTCTTGAGGAACTAATTCCAATGAAGATTCAGCTAAAATTAATGAGAACATTATTGTATCATTTTGATTTGATTTGTAAATTCTTCCCAGCCACTTTTACTTTGATTGTTTTCTGTGATGAGTCCTGATTCACACAGATAATGACCCAATCGTTCAACAACAAATTCACTACTTGCACCTAATCCCAATGTAGGAATCGAAGAATCTGCGTCTTCTTGAATCTTTAGCATACAAGATTCATCAGGTTTATCATACAATCTGTACCATGTGAAAAATTCAATCTGTGAGGAATTTTCAGAAATAATCTCAAATGATTTATCGATGAATTCGGATTGATTTTCCTCATTACCACCCACAAAATCAGATGTACTCCAACTTACTTCAAAAAAGCCAACAGGTTTGTTTTTGGCCAAATCAATGGATAAAAGTAAATCTTCATGTGCTTGTTGAGGTGTTTTTACAATTTCATTAACTGAATCAACTGGAAAATATGAAAATGCAACAAAATCACCCAAACTTAATTGGTCAACAATATGCTCCAAGTTCTTGTTTAAGACATGATGTAATCCAAAAGAGTTTCCAATTTTTACATCAGGATGTTTTTGTTTTATTTGATCATATACTGTGTTAAAGAGTTCTGCATAGGGAGGAATATTTTGTTCATTATATCTGAATTGAGATTCTGTTTCACCTGAAAAGATTACAGTGTCTACAATATCATATCTAGATAAAATTTCATCAATTACAATTACAACTCTATCTGAGTCAAGTGACTGAATTGGTGGTTTTCCAATCCAATACGGAAATGGACCGAGAGTTTCTCCATTAATCACAGAAAAATACAAAGTGACTTTGAGATTATTTTTTTTATTGAAACTCATAATTGGATCAGAATAAGACCAATCAAATTCATTTTTTTCAGGTTCAATTGTATTCCAAAATAGATAGACATTACTTCTACCAATTCCACTTGAGGAGGCAGTTTGAAAAATTTGATCCAGTTGTTGTAGTGTCGTAGATTGATATGGTGAATTTATTACGAGACCAATCTTCTGATTCTGATTAAAAGAACTTTTTTCTGTACCAAGTTCTGAACCAGATGATAACGTTACTGCAATGATGGCAATAACTACTGCTACACCAATACCAATGCCTACAATAGTTTTAGCCATAAAATTTCAAGATAAAAAGAAAGTAAAAAAGTTGTGATTTTTTATCCTGAAGTGCATCCACTGAATCCACATTCAATACAGATACTACAACCTTCTACAAAGACAAGATTATTCTTGCATGTAGGACACAAGCGGTCTTCTGAAACCTCTTCATGTGTTGTAGGTGCTGTAACAATCTCTTCGTCATGGACCTTTAGAGCAAGGGCTGCATTTACTTGAGATTTGATGTATGGGTTTGTAATTTGTGTGGTAACAAATTCAGTAACATATGGGCTAGGAGTTACATCAAAGTTCTTTGATGCTTTATCACTTGTCATATGCAATACTTGAGTGTGTCTTGAACCATCACGATAAACTGTGATTCCTTTCAAGCCTATCTCGTGTGCCAACAAATATGCAGACTTTACATCTTCTGCAGTTACATCATATGGCATGTTGATTGTTTTTGCAATAGCATTACCAATCCAGTCTTGCCAGACACCTTGTGCCATCAAATGATCAGCCCAATGGATATCCATTGCAGTAACAAAGACATCTTGCATCCATTGAGGAATCTCAGGAATTCCTTTCAAGGAACCATAGTTGTCTGCAATCTTTTCAAGAATTTCATCGTTGTAAAGACCATTGTCTTTTAGAGCTTGTTCGACAATTTTGTTTGTGTAAAAGAATCTACCGACAGTGACTCTCTTCTCAAACACTAGTGCAAATGCAGGTTCCATTCCGTTAGAACAATCTGCAATCATAGATAGTGTTCCAGTTGGTGCAACAGTAGTTGTCAAAACATTTCTAATTCCATTTTGTTTGATTTTTTCAACTAGTGCATCCCATTCATAGGAATGAGATTCTTTTGGTCTCTCATAATATCCTGCTACTGGAATTTTTCCTTCTGGATACTCTGTTTTTGCGCATAATGGGAATTCACCTCTTGATTTTGCAAGAGCTACGCTTTCTTCCATTGAATAGTATGTTAGTGCTTCAGAGAGTTTTGATTGGAGTTCAAATCCTTCTTGGGAATTGTATGGGATTCTCAATTTATACAAGAGATCTGCCACGCCCATTACTCCAAGACCAATTCTTCTTGATTCTTTAGAGGCTACATTGATTTCAGCAACTGGATAGTGGTTTACATCAATGATGTTATCCAAGAATCTAGTTGTCTTTCTGATTGTCTCTTCATATCTTTGCCAATCAAATTCATAGGTTCCATCAGCTTGTCTCTTTACAAGATTCACAAGATTGATTGAACCAAGGTTGCATGACTCGTATGGGTAAAGACTTTGTTCACCACATGGGTTTGTTGCTCTAAGTGGAGCTTGTCTTGCTTTTGCAAATACGTTGTACTTGTTAATTTGATCAAAAAAGATCAAACCAGGTTCTGCACTCTTCCATGCTGATAATGCAATTAAATCAATGAGTTGATGTGCATTGATTTCTTTAACTGGTTTTTTGTCACGTGGACTACGTAGAACATAGTTTCCATCAGTTGTATTTACAAGTGCGTTCCAAAAGTCTTCCCAGATTCCAACACTTACGTTAAAGTTCTCAAGAACTCCTGGTTCTGTTTTATTTGTGATGAATTTTTCTACATCAGGATGCCATGCTTCAATGATTCCCATGTTTGCACCACGTCTCTTACCTCCTTGTTTTACAACTTCAGTAACTGTGTTGATGATGTTCATGAATGATACAGGACCAGATGCAACACCAGATGTTGATGCTACAATGTCACCTTCTTCTCTTAAATCAGAATAGTTGATTCCAACTCCTCCACCAGATTTGAAGATTAATGCTGCATCAGATGTTGATTTCATGATTTGTTCCATGCCATCTTCCATTCCCAAAACAAAGCATGCAGATAACTGACCTAGTCGTCCACCTGCATTCATCATAGTTGGTGAGTTTGGCAAAAAGTCCTGAGCAACCATTAGTTCAAAGTATTCAGTGATTTTTTGTTCGTAATCATCTAATTTTTTGGCTGCAAGAAGAGTCAGTAGATCTTTGAAGCTGATCTTCATTTTTCCCGCACTTGCGAGCGTAACATAGTGATTAATCATGGATCTAAAGTGCCATTTGTTTAGATAGTAATCACCAATCTTGAATTTGTAATCAAAGGCATCTAACTTGTCAAGATAAGATTTGGCTTCTTCTACATCTTGAGAATGTGAACCAGACTTGTCAAAGATTTGTGCATCATAGAGAATATCACCAATTCCTACAAGAATTGCAACACGCTCAAACATTTGTGTTGGTGACTCTATGATTTCATTCTTTGAATTTCTAAATAGATATCTTGATGCCAATACTCTAAGGCAGTTAAGATCGAATTTTTTAGAGACTGGATCCAAAGCCTTGAGGTTTAAGACCTTCATCTTTTCTTCTCTAAGTTTTCTTCTCTCGTGTCTATAGACGATGTATGCTTTGGCAATATCGCTATTTCCAGAATCAATCAAAGTTGACTCTACAATATCTTGAATATCTTCAACAGTTGGTGAACGTGTTTTTGTGAATCCTTGTTCAACCAATTTATTAACAACTTTTTCAGATAGTTGTTCTGCTAAACCGCGGTCGGCTTTAGAGGCGGCTGCTAATGCCTTGAAAATGGCATTTGAAATTTTATCTTGATTAAAAGAGGTAACAGTTCCACTTCTCTTTTTGATCTGATCGATAGTATTTTCTATTTGTGAATTGTCCATAATAACTTCCCCGCCAGAGTTAGAAATCTAGAGGTTATAACTTGTGTGCTTCAAAAATTTTGATCTTGACAAGAGATTGAGTCAATTTTTTTGACACCGCTCCGAAATTATTGATAGGAGAGTGACGATGATCGTGTTTGATTGAAATTGTTACTAGATTAGAAAAGAGAGATTATGATTTTCAGACAATGTAAGGGGACTTACATTTAGGACACTTGTCTTCAAAGGGTTCATCTTTAAATCCACATTCACCACAAATTGCGATTTTCATAACAGGTTTGAATGATGATGTCAATTCTGACATTTTTTCAATAGTCTGTTTGATTTCCGTCGATTTAGAATTATGAGCAATGTTGACTTTGACTAGCAGTCCTCCATTGAGTAATTTTGATAGTTTATTGGATTCAGAGACGACATCACTCTTTGCTGATAGTTCAGATACATCTGTTGAATCAATTACAACACCTTCAGAGTAAGAATCACCTTCCATGGAGTTTAATGAAGAATTTTTACCATATTTTTCGCCATCTAATACTGCAAATCGTGATGAACTTGGATTTTCAGTCATGGAAATGGCCACAGGGTCGCCTAGTTCCTTTCCTTTTTTGACGCCTACATCGACTGCGGTTTCTACGACTTTGTGAAGAATTTCTCTGCCTTCTTTATCATCTTGGAAGCCCAAGATGTTGAAAACAGCCTCCTTGAGTCCTACTAGATTGATAACGAGAGAAACAGGACTTCTCTGCATGTATTGAGTATTTTTGGCCAAAATAGGATTAAGACCACGACGTGTAAGATCTGAAATGTCTTTCTTTCTCAATGACATGGAAGCCAAAGCTGGTTTCATCAGTAATGCCAATCTAGCTCTAAAGTAAGTTTCATCTTTGTTTGATTCAAATGCTAATCTTGGCAAGTTGATTGAAACTGATTCTAATAGAATGGACAATGGACCAGAATTCTTTGTTGTAGAATTAGTGACACCAGAGCTGGATGTCTGACCTTTTGCAAACATTACATTTCCACCATTAGAAATAATTTCTGAAACTACACCTGAAACATCAGAGACTTTACCTTTGTCATGATCAATGATTAATCCAATTTTTGGTATAGGAGTAATTTTGACATAATTTTTGTATGCGTTAATTATGGAGTTGACAATTTTTGTATCAGTACCTAATTGTAGTCTAATTGATACAACAGTTCCAGATTTGTTAAACTTTGAAGTAGTTGATGCATTTGCAAATGCAGATAAAATATTTGCTTCCAGCTCTTCAGTTGACTTTGAATATTTTGAAAACAATGATGTTAATCCATCAATTACAATTTCTTGTGATGCTTCTTTAGAAAGTAATGAGATTACAATTGAAAGTGAGCTGCTAATCTCTTCAATTTGTTTTGATGATGCAATTCTTGAAACATCCAAGTATTTTCCACCAAGATCAACTCCATCTTCTAATAATTCTTTGATGTTCACAAATATTGTATCTGGAATCATTGACCAAACTCCAGGATTTGTTAAATGAATATCTCCAGATAGATGAGAATCTGCAACATCTTTTGGTAAAACATTTGTTAAAAGATGTTCAGCGAAAACTTGTTGTCCTGTTTTGAATAATAATCCTTCAGCTCCGTTATCAACACTATCTAAGTTTGTTAGCATATCATTAACATCAAACACAGGCAATCCCAATCTTGCAAGTTTGTTTCGATATTCTTCGTGACCATGTTCAAGTAATACAGAATTTACTAATTCTCGAATTAATGAGCCTGTGAGATAGGTAGTTTGATATTTGTAAATTCTATTTTCAACCTCTTCAGTAATTTTTTGTGCCAATTCCAGAGGCATGCTGCCTTCACGCACAAGAGATTGAATGATTTTGTGTGAATTGAACTCTTCAATAGATTCATGGGTAGTACGAACATACATTTTTCCACTCTCAATAATGGAGCGTTCTTCAATTTGTCTAGCTAAACTAAGGACTAATTTTCCAAGATTTGTAATTGTGTATCTTCTTTCAGATTTGTTTAATGCAACAAGAGATTGTCTTAGTAATTTTCTCAAGTGATATGCAAATTTACCACTTTCTTTTTTAGATTTGAAACCCGCTAGTGATTTTAGCTCAGAATATGTTAATGGACCTTTGGAGTTGAGAATTCTCAATATATCGATTCTGTTAGGACTTGCCATCACAGAAAAGATCATTCTTACACGTTTTGATGTAGATTGTAAAATTCCACCACGTTTTGGTGATTCATCATCTGAATCAAAATCATCATCTAAATCTGCATCTATATCATCATCAACATCATCATCTAAATCTGCATCAAAATCATCATCTAAATTTGGATCAACATCTAATTCTAATTCTTTATCTTTACTTTTCATAATGACTGGACAGGATCATGGTTAATTAACATTATGTTAAGTGAGATAGAAAAGAAATTTTTCTAAAGATCTAAATATGATCTTTGTTAAAATGCTTCTTGGAAGATCTATTTTTCTTCTATATCCATTGAAAACTCTGATGTTGATAATTTCTGTCCACATGACGGACATTTTCCACCATAAGAACTCATTACATCTTTTAATGACTTTAGCATCTTCATGGTAGTAATCTTTTCACCACATTTTCCACATGTAATTTCTACTGACATGAAAATACTAAATGAAATAAAATAATTAAGAATCGATTTTGAATTTTTTTAATTAATCAAGCAAATATTTTTACTGTTTTTGAATGAGAATTCCTCTCTCATCAAAACCAGTAATTTTTGCTCTAGTTCCAACAGGTAAATCTGCAGGGGTTGCAATTCCTTCCATAAATCCAGAAATTCTAAGTTCTGAATTATCTACGGCCATTACGACAAATGCGTATGGAGTATATTTTTCAAAGCCAGATGGAGCAACGGTGATAATCGTATAGGTAGCAATTGAGCCTACACCATCCAATAAAACATCCTCAAAGCCCTTGCTTCCACATTTGGCACAAAAGTATGCAGTAGAGAGATGTAAAAATCCACAACTAGTACATTTGTGAGTAAGTAGTTTTCCTTCTTTAGCACGTTCAATTACTTGTTGTTCAATAGACATCTTAGACACTCTGGAAAATATGTACAGCACAACTTGCTCCAGTTGCACCAAAATTATGAGTAAGACCAATTTTTGCATCTTTAACAGTTCTTGCACCTGCTTTTCCGGTTAATTGATCATAAACTTCAACAACTTGTCCAACACCAGTGGCACCAATTGGATGACCTTTGGATTTTAGACCACCTGATGGATTAATTGAGATATCTGAATTTAATTTTGTTCTTCCTTCTCTTACAGCTTGAATGCCTTGTCCTTTTTCAAAGAAACCAAGATCTTCAGTATCAACTACTTCTGCAATTGTGAAACAATCATGTACTTCTGCAAAATCTACATCTTTTGCAGTGATACCTGCCATCTTGTAAGCATCTGCTGCTGCAAGTTTTGTACTTGGAATTGTTGTCATGTGTTCTCTTCCTTGTAATGCTGCTGGAGAACCTCCACGTCCTGAACCAATAACTTCAACATAATCTCCACCATGTTCTTTAGCAAATTTTTCTGAACATAAGATAACTGAACTTGCACCATCAGAAAATGGACAGCAATCATAAAGTTTTAGTGGACTTGCAACTACTGCAGACTTCATAACATCATCAATTGTAATTTTCTTTTGCATGTGAGCTTTTGGATTAAGAACACCGTTGTCGTGATTCTTTACTGCAACTTGAGCAAAATCTTCTTCAGTTGCACCAAACTCTGTCAAGTAAGCTCTTGCCATAGATGCAAACAATCCTGGAAATGATGCACCTGCTTGACCTTCATAGAAAAAGTCAGAACAATATGCAAAGTATGTTGTTGTCCATTCAGTACCTGTGTGAGTTACTTTTTCAACACCAGTTACAAGAAGACAATCATAAAAGCCGGCTGCAACATTTGCATAAGCTTCTCTAAATGAAACAGAACCACTTCCACAAGCAGATTCAATTGTTAATGATGGTTTATCAGATATTCCCAGTCTACTCATTAAGACAGGTCCAATGTGTACCTGTTTATCAGCAACACCGAAAACGTTAGAGATGTAAGATGCTTTGATATCTTTTGGACTAATTCCAGCACTCTCTATGGCTGCAACTGATGCCTGAGTGGTTATATCTGCAATACTATCAGGTAATTTTCCATATTTGGTACTTCCAGCACCAAGAACGCAAACCTTTTCCATAAAACAGACTGACCTGAATCCCTATAAAAATCGTTTTAGTAATATCTTCATTGAAAAGTAAAACAAGTCAAAAGATAATTCAAATAAAAAAAGAGACATCTAGACACAAAGTAAAAATCACCAAGTCCAAAATTGAACTTTTCAAAAAAGAGATCTTACAATATTTAGATTCAAATGGTTATCTCTCATGGTCATCAAAAGAAAAAAAATACATGATTTTAGGTACAAATTCTCCAAAAAAGGGACTTGTTGCCTGTCCATTGTGTAAAGTAGGTCAGTTAATGGTAATTCGTTCAAGAACAACAAAAAAGAGATTCATGGGTTGTTCAAATTTTTACGGAGGATGTACAGCATCATCACCATTACTTCAAAAAGCAAAGCTTCGAGCTACAAAGAAGCCATGTATGGAATGCTCTTGGCCACTGATAATTTTTCGCTATTCACGAAAACAAAGTTGGACTAGTCAATGTTCCAATTTTAATTGTAAAACAAGAATTAAACCCGTAAAGTAGGATAAACATCTGTTCTTCTATTTTTTAATAGTGGAAGAACTTTTCTGGTTTCTTTAATTTTTTTAAGATCAATGTTTGCATAACCAATACCTTGTCGTTTTTTCATATCAAGTAAAATTTTTCCATAGGGATCAACTACAAGACTTCTTCCGCAGTAGATGTTACCTACATGATCAGGAGCAATTACGTAACAACCATTTTCAATTGCTCTAGTTTTGTTAATTGTTATCCAATGTTCTTCCTTACTTTTTCCTTTTACCCATGCAGAAGGAATTACAAGTACTTCGGAACCAGCAATTGCCAATGTTCTAGACATCTCAGGAAATCTCAAATCATAGCAAATCATCATACCTAATTTTCCAATTGAAGTCTTTACAGGCTTGGAAATTTTTGAGCCTGATTTCATCTTATCAGATTCCCTAAAACCTAATGCATCATAGAGATGAATTTTTCTATAAGATGAAATTAATTTTCCATTTTGATCAATTATGAACGAAGTATCATATACACGATCTTTTTTATTACTTTTTTCATAAAATGAACCAACAACTTGAATTTTATTTTCTTTTGCAGATAACGCAATTGATTTAACAAAATTTCCATCAATTGTTTCTGAATTTTCTGCCAGTTGTTTTGCTGTTTGTTTTGAATTTGTATAAAACATCATAAATTCAGGAAATGCTACGAGACTAGAATTATTTTTTGAAGCTTTTGAAATGTATTGAATAATTTTTTTTAAATTTTCTTCTTTTTTAATTGAGGCTTTAAATTGAACAACTGCTATTTTCATGTTCTAAATTATTTGTGCATCATTATAAGATAAACCTTCATGAAAAAATAATTTCAAGTAATGGAATTGAAAAAGAATTAAAGTTGGTTTCCAGCTAAAAACCAATTTTCTTTGGGATTATCCTCAAAGATTACAATTACGTGACTATCTTTTGTCTTCAAGATGTCTACTGCTGCTTTTGTAATTGCTTTTGCATACTCGTCTTTTTGTTCCTGAGTTCTCCCAGGATACATTGAGACTTTAATCAATGGCATGTAAATTTAAAAAATTTGCATTCATTTATTCTTTAGAGACTATCTATAATCGCCAGCTCTGTATCCGTAACGGGTACCATAAGTGAATTCTGAACCATGTGTCTTTTTGTAAAGATATCCAGTTGCAAGTCCAATTACAAAACCACCAATGTGAGCTAGATAAGCCACGCCACCTCCAGCAACACCAAATCCACCTACAAAAAATGGAAGTAGATTTTGGAAGACTAGCCAAAATGGAAGAAACCATCGTGCCTGAATATGCATCATTCTCCAAAAGAATCCTAACATCATGAAAGTCATGATTCTAGCTTTGGGAAATATTACAAGATAAGCTCCAAGAACTCCAGAGATTGCACCTGATGCACCAACAGCGGGAATTGCACTATTTACATCACCTAGAATATGGATTAAACCAGCTCCAATTCCCCACATTAAATAAATTCCAAGATATTTTGCTCTTCCAAATTTTAATTCAATATTATCACCAAATATCCATAAAAACAACATATTTCCTCCAAGATGCATTAAACCACCATGAAGAAAGATTGAACTAAGTAGTGAAACATACGGTGCATCAGGGCATGAAATTCTTACTGGTCCTGCACCAAAATCAATGTTTAATACATTTCCTCCAACAACACAACCTGGAACTGCACCCCAATTATAGAACAAATTAAATGCATTTTGATTTGTAAAATCAAAAAATTGTCCCGTAACTGCTACTTCAAAAAAGAAAACTATCACATTTACAGCAATGAGAGCATATGTTACTCTTGGTTTCCAACCTGGCGGATGCGGATTTTCATCTCTTAATGGTAGCAACTAGTATAATAGAAAAAAATTTCTATAATAAGATTATTTGTTTTGAATAATTTTTTAAAAAATCTAAATTTTGATTATTTCACGTTTGACAAGATTTTCTATTGCATTAAGAAATTCATCTTCAGAAATTTTATCTTCTGCCCACCACTCAGCAGTAAATTTAAACCATTGAGGAATTTCCCATGAAGATTCTGGAACAATTTGCCGTCCTGCAACAAAAATGACTCCTTTATCAAAAAGAAAATTCACATCCTCTAAAAATTCAGAATCAGATGATTGATTCTCTGCCCACCACATTGCATTATTTTTCATCCATAATGGAGTTTTTGAAATATTTACAGGAATTCCTTCTTCAAAGCCTGAAATTGTTACGAATTCCTGAAAATATGGTTTCATATTAAATGCTACATGGAATTGTCCCATCTCATCAACACTCTGTATGAAATCAATAGGCTCATCGTCAACTAAGACTTGAAATTTTTCATCTCCAGATATTGGAGTAAATTCAAAATTTACAAAAGTTTCAAACGGATAACTATTGTAACCTCTTATGGATAATTCGGTCCCATCATCATTGAATTTTGCAGCAGAAAACCATGCACCTGCATCATATCTGAAATCAAATATTCCATCATTCTTGGGAATACTTATTGGAATAACAGTGGTATCTACTGCTGCAAAGCAAGAATAGAATCTAACAGGGTCTGTTACAGAAGGATCAGGATAAATTGAAAAAGTAACAATTTCACCAGGTTCTATTTTTTCAATTTTTTCTATGTTGTGTGCAACATCTAAAATATATTTTTCATAACCATGAACGATTGCGTAGACCTTTGGATTATAGACAGTTTCATAACCAATATTTTGTATTCTACCTGTTACATGACCATCTTCATGTGTAACTAGAGTTCGATCATAAATTACTTGAAGATTAATTGAATCTTTTTCAGTAATTGTATATTGTATTTCTGCAGGAAGTAATTCTGGATTTTCACTTTTTATTTCAGGAATTTTTATTTTAAATGGAATATCATACATTGCAGGAATTGGAACATGTTGAAATGATTTTTTTATTTCATTACCATTATCAATCACAGTAATTGTAATTGTGGGAATTACAGCAAATTCATTTTGATTTTTTACGTTTCCAACAACAGTGTATACAGATTCGGTATCAAAATATCCATCATATTCTTGTTTTGGAATAAAAATTTCACCGTAAGCATTTTCTGAAAATGAAAAGTAAATCGAACTGACTGAAAATAGGAATACTAGTAAAAAGAAATTTTTTTGTAAATTGATTTTTTTAAAATAATTAGTTATCTTCAAGATTTCAGTCTAATTACTCATAATTAGAATATAAAACAAGTGATTTTTCATTACTAAATTTGTATAATTCCATTTGCTACTAAATATTGCAAACCATTTACAAATGTACTATCATCAATTGTTCCATCAGCCCACCAGCCTGCATTATTTTTAATCCAGCTAGGAATTTCTTGTGAATCAATTGATTTTTGTTGGGTTTCAGGAATTACAATGATTTGGGTTTTAATCATAAATTCAATTCCCTGAATGAAGGTATTATCATCAATTGTTCCATCAGCCCACCAGCCGGCATTATTTTTAATCCATCCAGGAATATTTGTTTGATTTTGAATTAATTTACTGTCAATAACAATTGGAAAAGAGGTTTTGGCAAGTGGATTGTTTCCCAAATTTTCAAAATTTAGATAAACTATTCCAGAAATATTTTCAGGAATGAAAAATTCAACTGTATTGTGTACATCTCTTGAATCAATACTTACACCAGATGTATCAAAGATAATTTGTTTATTTTGAATTATTTTAAGATCGTAATTGGTAGATACTGGTTTATTTCGTAAAAATACATCAGTTATATCAAAAATTAATTTTCCATTTGAATTACTTGAAAGATTTTCAGGTTCCCAAGAAACAAGAATTCGGAATTGACCATTGTCTGTCACTGAGCTCAAGTGTGTGTAATCTCTATCAGGTTTGATAAGAAAATGCATTCCAGATTCATTGTTAGAATTTGCAGAAATTTTTTCTAATTCCTTTTGATAAATTGTAAAATGAACCAAGCGTTTTTCAGAAAAGTAATCATCGATAGTTACTACATTATCTTCCAATTTCACATCATTTACAGATATTGAATATCCTGAAACAAGAAGTGGACCAAATCCCTTTGGAATGTCAATTTCTTCATGAACAACAGAAGTTTGTTCGATATTTGATTCAGACCAATCAAATGGCATAAAAAATGAAAATTGTTTGGAATTTGCATCATAGGAAAAATCAGAAATTTCATCATAAAATGAAATAAGATCAATTGTTTGAGGTCCAAAATCAGGATCATCAATTATCTTTGAACTTATTTGAGGAAGTGAAATTCCTGCATTAAATTCCAAAGTATTTGTCAGATTTTGTGAGTAATCACCAATTGTTAAAATTTCAATATCAAATTTGTATAAACCACCATCACTTAATTTTGGACCCTTTACATTGATTAATCTGCTCTCAAGTCCCAACAAAGAACCAAATGGATTGGTATCTTCTACTTCTTCAATTACTAGAGAGTCATTATTTTCTGAGACAAAATTAAAAACTAAAAATCCATTATCTGCTTTGAATTCCTTTTCAAAAAGAAATTGATTACCTTTTTCAGATTTAATTAGAAATGTTACATCTCTAAGAGTGATTTTGGATTCAAAATCAATAAGAGCAATTGAAATTTGTTGATCATCACCAGTTTCATCAGTTTTTTGAGTTGAAGAGACTTCAATTGTAATTTGTTTTCCGTTATAGTCAACAGGAGGTAAGGTTTCACTTCCTAGTCCATGTGAATAAACAAGATTAATTCCTGATGAGAACAAAATTAATGAAAAAATTACAACTAGAAGAAAATTTACTTTCAATCTAAGTCCACTTTGCCGGATCTTTTTTACGAATCTCTTTTCCGTCAATTGTCACAGATTCTTTATCTTCAAAGACAGTGTGCCATTTACCATTGCTGGGGAAAATTTTGTTCATCTCTTCAACTTTCTCATTAGTTGGCGGACGATTCATTAATGCTCCCCATCTCATATTGGGAATTTTTGGCATTATGTCATTGATATCTTTCATTACACTATCTACTCACAAAATTAATTTAAAACCTTACTACTGAACTCTGAGAATTCCTTCTTTAATCAAGAACTGAATTCCTTGAATAAATGAAGCGTCATCAATTGTTCCATCAGCCCACCAGCCTGCGTTGTTTTTAATCCATCCAGGAATCTCACTTGAAGTTCCTGCACCTTGAGTTGTGGGAGGAATTTGCAAGATATTTTCTTTAATCAAGAACTGTACACCTTGAATAAATGAAGCGTCATCAATTGTTCCATCAGCCCACCAGCCTGCGTTGTTTTTAATCCATCCAGGAATCTCACTTGAAG
>VMDM01000033.1 GCA_008080815.1 Candidatus Nitrosopumilus sp. | reverse complement strand
AGCAAAAAAGAAAACAGCTCCAAAGAGAAAAGCAACTAAAAAGACTGCAGCAAAAAAGAAATCTAGAAAAAAATAAAAACTAAATTTTTAAAAAATTAAAATTTTGTAGTTTTAAAAATCTTTTATGGATTTACTTCCATTTGTCCAAACTTGCCTTTAGTAAGTGATACTTCACCCTTAAACTCGTTTGTATATCCATTTGTGATTCTTACATTGTCGCCTTGATTAACTGCTTTAATGTCGTCTCCCCATAATGTTAATTTCATTTCATTTTCTGGGGATTCATCACTATTTGCAATAATTGCATCACAGACATCAATAGTGCCTCCTGTTTTAAGATTAACAGTTCTTGACTCTCCTTTGCTTTTGACAACTGCCTCAACATTTACTCCACTTCGCATTTTCTTTGCTTGTGAAATTGGAATGAATTCTGCCATTGAATAAAATCTGAATTTACTGATTATAAGCTTTCTCAAAAATTCTTAATTTTTGTAAAATAGTAATTGAGAAATATCGGTGTTTTTCATTATAATTTGCAGAGGTATCGAAGCCCGGTCAACCGAGAGGGACTCAAGATCCAAAAATTGGAAATCCCTTCTCTTAGGAGTTCGTGGGTTCAAATCCCACCCTCTGCATTAAAAATATTCAAAAATTATGCGACAATTGCTTTTACTCTAGTAATGGAGTGATGAGAAATTTCTTTATGCATGTCTGCAAGTTCTTGACTTTTGAAAGTTAAATTGCATCTAAAACATTTCCATACTTTCTCAGTCATAGGTATAATAAGTAAAAATTGCTTATAAAGATATTGCATGATTGATCCTAAATTATACAAAACATGATCATTTTTCTAAATATCTTGAAATTTTTTTAATTTTTTTAATTTTTTTAAAATTTTTTATCGAGTAAATTAAAATCAAAGGGTTTAGAAGTAAAAAAATCAAATAAAATTTTGAAAAATGATTGATATTTTTGAATTTTTTTCAGAGTATTCATATTTTGGAATATTTTTAGTGTTGATTGGTGTCAACACTGCTCCAATTTTGATGCCACCAAGCTGGATTGTTTTAACTTCTTTCTATTTGATAGATCCCTCACTAAATGTAATTTTTTTAGCTATGGTTGGTGCTACAGGTGCTACTATTGGACGATTCTTTTTAAAAAAAATCAGTGGTATTTTTAGAAAGTTTGTAGGTGATGAACAAAAATCAAATTTAGATATAATTGGAAATTATCTTAATCAGAAAAAATTTGGTTACTTGATTGCATCATTTCTTTTTGGAGCAACCCCTCTCCCAAGTAACATGTTGTTTATTACATATGGTTTAATGCGTGCAAAGAGTATTGGGATTTATTTTGGATTCTGGTTTGGCAGAACTCTTTCATATATTGTGATGATCTATTTTGGTAACGCTGTATTACAACCATTTTTAGAAATTTTTGAAGATAGATTAACTGGAATTTTATTAATTGATGGAGTTGGAGTAGGAGTAATTATATTATTTGCGTCAATAAATTGGACGGTTTTAATCACCCAAAGAAAAATTAAATTTGTAAAACCTAAAGTGTGGCGAATATGAATACCATAGAAAAATTAATTCATGAAATTAAAAAAAAATCAAATGATGAACCTGCACATGATTTCAATCATATAATGCGGGTATTTAATAATGCAAAAAAAATCTGTAAATATGAATCTGCTAATGAAAGACTAGTTTTGGCATCAGTGCTTTTACACGATATTGTTTCATACCCAAAATCTGATAAAAGAAATAAAAATGCTTCAGTTGAAAGCGCAAACAAAGCCAAGATAATTTTAAAAAAATATGATTTTAGCAAAGATGAAATTTCTATTATTGCCGATGCAATAAGAGATCACAGTTTTTCGAGAAAAAAGATTCCTTCTACAATAGAAGGGAAAATTCTTCAGGATTCCGATAGATTGGATGCAATAGGTGCTATTGGAATTGCTAGAGTATTTTCGACTGGCGGGTCGCTTAATAGACCACTCTACAATCTAGATGATCCATTTTGTAAAATACGAAAACCTAATGATAAACAATGGACCACTGATCATTTTTTTAAAAAATTAATTCACCTTGAAAGCATGATGAATACTAAATCTGGAAAAAAACTAGCCAAAAAACGCACAAAAATTCTGACATCCTATCTTAAAGAACTAGAAAATGAAATTCAGCCATAATCAACATATCTGTCATATCTTTTTTCAATTTCTTTATTTTCTCCTTTGATTAGTGCTTCATACTCGTCTTTTTTTCTTGAGTCGATGTATTTTTTTATTGCTTCAAAATTTTTTTCATCTGGATATGAATCAAATATTGGCTCCATCATTTTCAAATACTCTAATGTTTTCTCTCTAAATTCTTCTCTAGTAGGTTTCTTATTTTCATTCATTCTAAACCACACTGTTGCCCAACTGGCTCCTACAACATATGGAATTAAATCAAATGCCCTTTGAATTTCAAAGCGTTCGTCGTTTCTCATGATTCTTGTAGAAATTTTGCTGCTGATTTTGCAAAATATGTAACAATCATATCTGCACCTGCTCTCTTAATTGAATATAGTATCTCTTCAGTAATGTCTTTTTCATTTACATAACCTAACTGTGAAGCTGCTTTGACAAGTGCATATTCACCAGATACACTATATGCTGATACAGGAACATTGAATCTTCTTCTAGTTTCAGCAATTAAATCGAGATATGACAAGGCAGGTTTTATCATGACAATGTCTACTCCTTCATTGATATCTGATTCTACTTCCATCATTGCCTCTCGTGGATTTGTAAATGGTACTTGGTATGTTTTTCTATCTCCAAATTTTGGAGCACATTCTGCAGCATCTCTAAATGGTGCATAAAAATTTGAACGATGTTTAGCAGAATGTGACATAATTGAAACATCTGAAAACCCTTCATCATCTAATGCCTTTCTGATTGCAGATACTTGTCCATCCATCATTGCTGATGGTGATACTGTATCCACTCCTGCTTTTGCTTGACTTACGGCAGTTTTTGCTAAAGTATCAAGACTCAAATCATTATCTATTTTGTTGTTATGCAGAATTCCACAATGACCGGTTGATGTGAATTGACATAAACAGACATCTGCCATTATCACAATCTTGTCTCCAAAATTTTGTCTAATTTGTGAAATTGCTTTTTGAACAATTCCATTATCATCAAAAGCTGATGAACCTGATTCATCTTTAATTGATGGAATTCCAAATAACATGATTGATGGAATACCGAGATCTAAAATTGTTCCAACTTCATCATTTACATCGTCTAATGGAAGTCTTTCAATTTCATTCATTGATTGAACTTTGACTCTGCTTTGAAGGTCTTCTTGAACAAATACTGGACAGATGAAATCCTTTGGAGATAAGCTAGTTTGTTGAACTAATTCTCTCATTTTTTCTGAAATCCTTAGTCGTCTTAATCGTCTAGTTGGAAATGACATATTGAAAATTAAACTCGGTAAAATATAATCTTAGAGAAAATATCTACTATTTGACAAAATTTAATGAGATATGTACTAATTTTCTCTATTTTGATAATCAAATAATTTTGTAGCTAAATCCACCAACTCTGGATTTCCTTCTTCTGAAGCCTTTCTAATTTTATTCATTGGAGTGGATACAATACTTTCTACAACCGCTTTTGTGAGTTCTTCAATTATTCTTATCTTACTTTCATCTTTTTCATCAAGCATTCGTAATGCTTTTTCTAATTCTTTAATTCTCAATGCATCAATATTTTTGAAAACATCTTTTACAAGTGGTTCTGCATCTAAACGTTTCATTGAGGCTTCTATTACTGAAATTTCCTCACTAATTATATTTTCAATTTCTTTTACTTTATTTTGCCTTGCATTCATATTTTTTTCTACCATTTCAGCGATTTGATCTAAATTCATCAGTTTTATTCCTCTAATAGTTGCTACTCTTTCATCCACTGTTCTTGGATTTGATAAATCTAATATCATCATACCGTTATCTTTCTTCTTCGTTGCTTCCATAATTCTATCATATGTAACAAGAAAATAAGGTGCAGTTGTTGCAACAAAAATAACATCATAATTTTCAAATCCATTAAGTATATCTTCAAATTTTATGGCACTACCTCCCATATTTTCACAAAATGTTTGTGATCTAGATAATGTTCTACTAGAGACATTGAAATGATATCCTCTTCTGTTAAGTGATTTAGCTACTAATGTTGAAACTTCTCCAGTTCCAATTAACAAAATTTTCTTATTTTTTAATTCATCAATATTCTCTTCAGCAAGTTTTACTGCCATTGAACCTACTGAAATTCCTCCCTTTCCAATTCCACTAGAATTTCTAATTCTGGTTCCAATTCTGATTGCCTTATCAAATAGTGTGTTTAGATGTTGACCTGAAGCTTTGGTTTCTCTTGCTTCAGTAATGGAATTTTTTATTTGACCTAAAATTTGTTCTTCACCAATTACCATTGAATCTAAACCAGATGTTAGTTTCAATAAATGGTGAAATGCTTCATGGTCTTTAACAACTTCCAAATTGTCATCAAAGATTTCTTCATTTAATCCCGATAATTCTGCCCAGACTTTTTTGATTTGTTCAAATTGATTTTGATTTGTTTTTGCAAATAATTCAATTCTATTACATGTCTGAATAATCACACACTCATCTAATCCTGATTTTTTAAATTTTTCATATGCATTTTCAACATCTTTGATGGTAAACTGCTCAAGAATATGTATTGGAGAATTTCTGAACGTGACTCTAGCATTTATGATATTTTTACTCATTCCATTCCCTCATAATTTTCATTGCTTCGTTCTCGGCTTTTTTAATATCTCCGGCTTTTATTAACTGATCAATACTTTTCTTTGCCATAATATGAGTAAGAAAAGCTTTTCTTGAACTATGTGCTGGAATGATACTTTTTGCTTTTTCTCTAAGAATTTTTTGTAACTTTATTTTGTCAATATCTTGTTTTGTTATGATCTTTCGAATTGCCTTTTCAGATTTTTCCTTAATTTTTTTGGACATAGCAGGGCTTCTTCCTCCCGTGAATATGGCAATTTGAATAATTTTTTCAATATCAATTATTGCTGGATTGGTAAAATCACTTTCTTCTGGATTGTCTGAACTATACACAATCACCTTCATTCTTTTTGCAAAATCAATTATTTTTTTATTAATTATTTTATCATTAGTTGTAGTGATAATTAAATCAGGTTTAATTTCTGTTAAAATTTTTTCATTTTCAAAATCTTTTTTAATAATTTTTATTTTTTTGTTTTTACTCCATTGGGATATCTTGGAATTGAATTTTTTACTTAATACAATTATTTGACATTTATTGTTTAGAAGTGATTTAATTCTCTTTTCAGCCTCATTACCTCCTCCAATGACAAGAATCATTTTTCCTTTAACATTAAGATCAATTATCACGATCAAAATCGTTACGATTTGTATTTATGTATTAGAATTAGCCTTAAGATTCTAGCTACATTTTTAATTGAATTGAATAGTCTTTGAATATTGACATCCATGGATGATTTAGACAAAGAACTCTTGAATGAAATTCAATGGACTTTTCCGCTTGTAACAAGACCATTTGATGATATTGCTAAAAAATTTAACACCACTTCTGAAATTGTAAAACAACGTCTCAATCATTTAAAATCTATAGGAGTTTTGAGACAATTAAGTGCAATTTTTGATACTCGAAAATTAGGATATACTAGTTCATTGGTTGCAATGGAAATTGATAGTGATAAACTTGAATATGTTGCAAATCAGATTAATAGACATCCTGGAGTGAGTCATAACTATGAACGTGATCATCAATTCAATTTGTGGTTTACATTAGCTGTACCACCTGGTTCTAATCTTGACTCTGAACTTGAAAAATTCAATGCTCTAGATGGTATTAAGAAAGTTAGAATGTTACCCACTCTACAACTTTTTAAAATTGGTGTCAAATTAGATATGGTTGATGAAAAGAAACATGATGTTGCACCAACTGAAGAAAAGAAAATTACTAAAAATATAAAATTCGTTCCTACAGAAGACGACAAAAATTTTGTTAGAGAATTACAAAAAGATATGGATATTGTTGATGAACCATTTTTAAAATGTGCAAATAATCTAGGTATTACTGAAGAACAATTATTTGAAAAAATGAGATATTATGAGGATATTGGTGTGATGAGACGTTTTGCTGCAATTTTGAGACATCGTCAAGTTGGCTTCACTGCAAATGGAATGATTGTTTGGAATGTTCCTAAGGAAAAGATTAGTGACGTAGGTTCAAAATTAGGTGCATTTCCTCAAGTAAGTCATTGTTATGAACGACCAACATATCCTGATTGGCCGTATAATGTTTTTTCAATGATACACTGTAAAACTCATGATGAAGCAAAAGAAATGGCGCAAACAATTCAAAAACAAATCCAAGTAGATGATTATCGGATTCTATTTAGTTCAAGAGAATTCAAAAAAACACGGGTAGAATATTTTGTAGAACATTCTTTCTCACTGGAACAAACAATTCCAAACTCCTAGAATTCATTTTCATCATGTCCAACTACATGTTTTAGACAATAATATTGATCATTCATATTACAATAAAACTCTGATATTTTTTCACATTCTTTACATTTTGGTTTAATATCTTCATTTGATAATTTTGTATGGTAGTTTTTACTTCTGACAAGTGTACCTGTTTTGTTGTAAATTCTTGTTATTCGTGTATAGTATTCAACTTCTCCTTGGTTCCATGGTTTTTTTTCTAGAATTTTTTTAATTAGTATTTGCCATTTCTTATATTCACCAATCTTTGCTAATTTCATTCTCTCAATGATATCTAAAATTTCTTTATCTTGGATTTTTGAATCCATTTTTTATTTTGTTGATATAGTTGCTTTTAGTTCATAAGATGGCCAAGAATTATACAATTCCTGAATTTCCCTCATATCTGATTTTGAGATGTAGTTGCCTTTTGTCATCTCTACATAACTGATGATTTCTTCTTCACTTGTAACTGTAGGGAAAACCGAAGTAAATCCTTCTTTTGACATAATGAATTTCATAGCTAATTCTGTGATAGTTAGTCCATTTCTTTCTGCAATGGGTTTTAATTGTTCTACTTTCTGAAGTGAGGCTTTAATCCATTCACCTTTTCTAACTGATCTGTGATCCTTCTCATCAATTTTTGTATCTGCAGTAACTTTTCCAGTTAGAATTCCTGATGCTTCAGGAACTCTTACAAGAATACCTACATTCTTCTCAACTGCCTTTGTCATTAATTCATTTCCTGGGGTTTGTTCTAAAATATTGTAAACTGTTTGTACTGCACTAATGTTTGTTCTATCCATTGCTTCTAATCCCTCTTGCGTCCAACCAATTGCTGGACCTAATGCAACTTGATATGTCTTGATTTTATCCTCTTTGATGAATTCGTCCATTAAATTAAAAATGGAATCTTCTCTGATGTGATTTAACTTTGGATTATGTAATCCATACATATCTAAATAATCTGTTTGTAATCTTTCTAGACTATCTCTCAATGCTTTTTTAGTAAATTCTTTTTCAAAACTTTGAGGTAATTCACTATGTCCAATCTGTTCAACGTTAGAAAAGTCGTATCCATATTTTGTTGATATGATTACATCTTTTCGCATATCTTTAAAGACCTCTCCAATAATTTTTTCACTTTTTCCTTTTCCATACATGTCTCCTGTTTCAAAGAAATTAATTCCTAAATCATATGCTCTTTTGAGCATTCTTTTTGCTTCATCCTCCTCAATTTTTTTCCCCCACCAATCTAATGCAATTGACCAAGCACCAAAACCTAATTCTGAAACCTTGATGTCAGTTTTTCCAAGTTTGTTAAAATTCATTATACAATTCATGAATTTAACGAGTTATTTTTATTCTTTTTTTACAAATCTAGTGAATTTTACCCGAGACTGGTGATTAATGATACAATATCCTTTTGAACACAAACAATCATTGGTATATCATTTTTCACATATGATGAAACCTCTGTTTCTCTTAAATCCATTATGAGGTCTTGAAAATCTCTAACCTCATCTACTTCAAAGGCTAACATAAAATCTTCATCATGTATTCCAAATGAATATGTCGTATTCAAAATTATTTGAGGATATTTTCTACTGACTTCAATATGTTCATCCATTATTTTTTGTCTTTTTTCTTGTGGTAAAAGATACCATTCTCTAGTTTTTGTAAATGGATATACGATAACAAATTTTTTTGCTTCTGAACCTGAAAGAAATCCGTGAGGCTTTTGCTCTTTAACGTATAGTGAGGGTCTTGTGCATGACAAATATGTCTTGGATGGAATGATGTATTTACCAAAAACGGTTTTGTACAATTTCTCAATCACCTTTTGAATTTCATCTAGCGTTTTTGCCGCAAACCAGATTAAGAAATCTGTATCATCCCTTAATCCTAAATTTGAATATGTTCTATGCATTATTCCTGAATTTTTTAAAATATTTTCTACTTCTTTAGCTGATTCTTCTTTAGCTAAATCTGCCATCCATCGCCATTTGGGATCTATTTTGAAAAATGAAAAATTAAAAAAATATTGCTCGCTACTTTCAGACATGATTTTAATATCTTAACTTGTTTGTTCTAAAACCCAATCATAACCTTCAGATTCTAATTTATCGGCAAGTGTTGCATCACCTGTTTTCAATACCTTACCTTTTGCAAAAACATGTACAAAATCTAATTTATCAAGAAATTTTAAAATTCTTGCATAATGAGTAATTACTATAACTGTGGAATCTTTTCCAGAAACTTTACTGATTGCTTGAGCAACTGCTTGAACTGCATCTATATCTAATCCTGAATCTGGTTCATCTAAAATGGAAATTTTTGGTTTTAATACTGCCATTTGTAATACTTCAGATCTTTTCTTTTCTCCACCTGAAAATCCTTCATTCAAATATCTGGACAAAAATTCTTCTCTAAGACCAACTTTCTCTAAATTATCTTTTAGATATTTTTGAAATTCTCTAACTGTGATGAATACTTCTCTATCATCTCCTTCAAGAGCTTTACTAAGAGAATTGTATGATGTTCTTAAGAAGTGAGAAAACCCTACTCCTGAAACTTCAGTGGGATATTGAAAACCTAAGAATAAACCTTTTTTTGCTCTTTCATCTGCTGATAATTCTAAAATACTTTCACCATCAAGTAAAATGTCGCCTTTTGTGACCTCATATTTTGGATGAGCAAGTAATGTGTATGCTAATGTACTTTTTCCTGAACCGTTTGGTCCCATGATGGCATGGACTTCTCCTGGGCCTGTTTTTAGGTTGACTCCTTTTAGAATTTCTTTACCTTCTCTTGTAACGTGTAAATCCCTTATTTCGAGAACTGCCATGAAAAAAATATTTTTTTTCTATATATAATACCGACGGAATTTAGCTAATCCTAATCATCAAAATAAAATGAAAAGAGGGGGGGGGGTTAAATTTTTGCCAGAGATGGTCTCAAAGTGATTTTGAGTTTGTGACTAGTTAGAATCTCTTTACATCTGTTTCGAATTGTGACTTCTGTTACTCCTGCAATTGTGGAAACGTCTCTTTGGAGTACATTTTGTCCTAATAGGACTGATGACACATACAGATAAGCTGCAGCAATTCCATTTGGTGCTTTACCGTCTGCAATACTGCTACCTTTTGTCTTCTCTGCAATTTCTAAGGCTAGTCTTTCAACTCTCACCTCAGTATGAGTCATGTTTGCTATTTTCGAGATGTATTTGTCCATAGTAACTACTGGGGCAGTTAATTGTCCCATTTCCATTACCATGGTTCTGAAGTATCTTGCTGCAAGTTTTGTTTTTGATTTTACATCTTTTGGCGGACAAACACCTCTAACGATTTCCTCTAGAGATCGTACTACATCACATTGTTTACATGCCATGTATATTGTTGCTGCAGTTATGCTTACTACTGATTTTCCCTTCACATCAACATGTCCGTCCAAATTTCTGTAGATCATTGAAGCAGTTTCTAAAACATTTTTTGATAGTCCTAGACTGTCGCATGTATCACCCATCTTGGATAATACATTTGCAAGTCGTCTTTCTTTTGGTGAAGAAACTCTTACTCTTTGTTGCCATTTTCTGAGATTGTGCATTTGATTTGCTACGTCATAGTGGATTGTTTTTCCACTGAAATCTTTTGAAGAGATTGCAATCTCAGTAGATATTCCCAAATCGTGTTGAGAATATGTTGTTTGGCCTGTTGCTCTTGCTAACTTCATTTTGTCTTCGAGATTAGAACTGATTGTCTCTGGACCATAATCTGCCATCTGATCTGCTACTACTAGTCCACATCCTGTACAGATTATTTCGCCATTCTGAACATCATTCATCACATGAGATTGACATTCAGGACAGTTTTGGTTTTCTAAAACATTCATCTTCTTTGTCTCCTAAATTTTTTCTTTAAATTGTCAGGAGAATATTCTGATGCGAAAACACTTTTGCCAATGTATTTTTTGATACTATTTGTCAGCGGTGCTGCTGATGCAAACGGTCTATTTACTGGACCTATTAGTTCCATTACTTTTGCAACTCTAGTACCTTTTTCATCACAGAGTATCTGTCCCTCCATCAATTTTGTTGATAGTTGAACTATTACCCTGCCACTACCGGCTAGGTGCATTATTTCGCCTACCTCCTGCAATTAAAACAAATAATGTGATATTGTTATCATGTACTTCTGTCAACTTTACTTTAGCTAGAAGCTATATTTCGTATTACTTGGAATGTTTCGCCCTTTTTGATACTAATTTTTCAGAAATCTTGTATAGTATTTTTGATTTCGACATACCTTTTGGAACCACTACGTATCCTGAACGAACAAAGGGTCTTTTTGGAAATCTCACCTTTTCATCTGAATCTGTTATTTCAAATCCAGCTTCTTTAGTTGCATCCATCACTTCTTTTAATGATGGGTCAAATACTGATTTTTCCAAAGGTACTCGTCTTCCTTTAGATTTTTTTAAATTTTTATTAAAATAATCCAACCAGATTACGACATGTTCGTAATCTTTCATTTTACTCTTTAATCAAAACAGCATTGACAATTCCAGTTTGACCTGGCTTTGAAACTACTTTACACTTACCATCTGATGTTTCTAAAATTGCACCTTTGGTAATAATGCCTCTTCTTTTGTAATCATTGTTTGTTGAATTATCTAGAACCTTTACAATTTTGACTTTCTTAACTTTTGAATCACCAATTGATAGATTTACAAAATCAATTGCTTTAACTGCTGATTTTTTATTATTGCCTCTAACTCTTCTAGTGACTGTTTCTTGAGGACCGGAGACAGCTTCATTTGGATATCTGTCTGTTTCATATTTTCTTCTAATTCTTAATGGGTGTCTACGTCCACCAGTAATTTTACTTGTTGCTAAATTTTCTACTGATTTTCTCACAAATTTCTAAATTGATCACTCTAATTTATACAAAACGCAAAAAATTAGCCTTATTGACCTTCATTATCATCATTTGAAATTTGTTTAGTGACAGGCAATGCTACTTTTCTGACCTTTGAAAATAGTCTTTGTTTAAGATCTTCTACGTCTCCTTGAATTCCAAAATATTTTTGAAATTTTTCAGTTGTTGAAAAAATTTTCAATCTACCTACATTTTGATACGTTATGTAGTCTAACTGACGAAGTTCCTTCAAATGTGCATACACTCCAGAGCCTCGTGTTTCTACTAATTGCTTAGATGAAATAGGTTGCATATATGCAATGTATGATAATGTCTTAAGAGTTGCATTTGCTAAAACAGGTTTTGCTGCATATCTTTTAACAGTTGCACTATATTCTGGCTTTAATTGCATCACATATGATCCGTCCGGAAGTAAAATTATCTCTAGAGCTTTGAATGCTGATTTAGTTTTTTTCATTATGCCTTCAAGTAATTCTATTGTTTTAGTACGTGAACCTGTGCCTGAAGCCGTTATGATGTCTTCTAGTCTGAGAGGTCTTCCAGCAGAGTATAACGCTGCCTCGATTTTAGCAATTGCATCATCTAGATTTTCAATTTTACTCATCATTAATCATTATTGGTGCTCATCATTGATTATGGAAATTTTGATATCTTCATCAATTTGCTCCAAGTCTACTTTCTGATCTCTTGCTAAAAATAATATTGCAAAGAAACAACGAATCGAATCTACAGAATCTAAATCTGCGATTATCTCTTGTAAGAAACCAAAACCTTTTGCAAAAATTTTTTTCATAATCAAATCTTCATATTTTCCAATTATGTTTTCTAATGAAATGAAATACTCCTGAAAATTTGGAGGTTCAATAGGTTCAATTTCTGCTTTACCTCCTCGTCTAGATTGTGGATTCGCAATTGCACCAATTAGATTTTGTAGCATACCTAACAAGTCGTCTAAAGTAACAGGGTATGTTGATTCATGTCTATATGGAATATCTATTAACTGAATATCTACATCTGTTCTTTGTCTCATGGGTTTTTTTTCCATAGCTGCTTTTTGTAGTGCAAAAATACTTTCCACTTTCATTCGATAAATTAATGATGATGATAATGCTGCCATTCCAGCAACTTTGAGATCCTTTTTTCCAGTTCTTTCTAAAATTTTTATTAATAAATTTAAAATTTGAATTAAGTCAATATCCCACACATCTTTTTTTGCAGCTGATAATGGGCTGAATAAAATATTGACTGGCTCTTGAGAAATGCTATTTGGGATCTCGGTTTCACTCACGAAAAATATTTTTTTTTATTCAATAATATCTAAGGGGCTCTATTTTTTTATCATAACCAGTCAACTCTTATATTGTTCACTACGAATCCCAATTTATGAAATCTGCTAGGATAACAGGTCCAAATGAACCTCTAGCAGTTTCTGAAACAGATACTCCAAAACCTCAAGGGGATCAAGTTCTCGTTAAAGTAAAATCTGTGGGTGTTTGTCATAGTGATTTACACCTATGGGAAGGTGGATATGATTTAGGTGATGGACAATTCATGAAAGTAACTGATAGAGGAGTAAAATATCCTGTTACTCCTGGACATGAAATTGTAGGAATTGTTGAAGAAATTGGTGACTCTGTAAATGGAATTTCAAAAAATGATGAGGTTTTAGTTTTTCCTTGGATTGGATGTGGTGAATGTCCAGCTTGTAAAGTAGGCAATGAAAATCTATGTGATTCTCCTAAATCAATGGGCGTTTTTCAAGATGGGGGTTATTCCGATTACTCTTTAATTCCAAGTTACAAATATTTAGCAAAACTTGATGGTGTCAATCCTGACTCTGCAACATCTTTGGCATGTTCTGGATTAACTGCTTATACTGCAATCAAAAAAGCAAATCAAAATTCCCCTGAATTCATCTTGATAATTGGTGCTGGTGGACTTGGATTGATGGGTGTACAAATTGCTAAGGCTATTACAAAAGCTAAAATTCTTTGTGTGGATTTAGATGATCAAAAACTTTCTACAGCTAAAGAAATGGGAGCTGATTTTATCTTCAATTCTAAAGATGCAGATGTTATTCAAAAAATTATGTCAACTTGTAATGGAAAAGGTGCAGACAGTATTGTAGATTTTGTAAATGCCCCACCTACTGTTAAGACTGCTTTGGCAGTAATTAGAAAACGTGGAAATCTAGTTTTAGTAGGTTTGTTTGGTGGTTCCATCGAATTATCTTTAGTTACAATTCCATTAAAATCAATTATTATTCAGGGAGCATATACTGGAAATTATAATGATATGGTAGAATTACTTGATTTGGCTAGAAAAAATATCATAAATCCAGTCATCTCAAAACGATACTCACTTGATGATGCAAACACTGCATTAAATGATCTTAAAAATAGAAAAATTATTGGTAGAGCAGTAATTAACCCGTAATCATTTTTCTAAAATCCATCCTTCCTCTAATTCATCTTTATCTTCTTTTTCTCCAACATTTGTTGCGTATCTCCAAATATATGGAAAATCTGAATTCATCTTATCTTTAATCAACAACAATGATTCAATCTCCTTGTGAAGATTTTCATCTGCATGACCGCACTCTTTGCAAAATTTACATTTTTCATCTAAAATCATTGGTTCTGTTTCAATCAGCGGATATGCTCTACAAGCCAATGGTCTGTCTTCATAAATTTTACATTGGAATCCACCGTGTGGTGATCTTAAATCTGATTCAATATCTAAAAATGGACATGTATTTCCATTATCTTCAATTCCCATCAATTGATAAGCAAGGATTTTGATTTGTTTTTTGTCAATTAATTTTGAAATTCCAATTCTTGGGATTATCTTAATTTTTATTTCTAAATGTTTAGCTAAATCTTCAATTTTTTGTTTTTCTTCAGGTAAAACTAAAACTCCAATCTTTCCATATTTCTTACTGGGAAAATATTCTCTTTCAATACAACATTGAGAACAATCCTCAACACATTCAAATTTCATATGTTCCTAAAAATTTTTTGTAATAATTACTATTACTCATTCTTTAAAACCCACAAGTTATATGTAAAAAAGATGTCTTGTTAACATGGGAAAACGCCAAGTAAAAAGTGAAAGCGACTTAAAAGAAATTAGATTGCCTGAAGAAGGGGAATTATTTGGTCGAGTTCTAAAAATGCTAGGTGGAGAAAATGTTCTCATAAAATGTACTGATAATATTACTAGAAGAGGAAGAATTCGTGGTAAACTAAAACGAAGAGTTTGGATTCGTGATAATGATATTGTAATTTTAGCTCCTTGGGATTTCAAAGATGCAGAACAGGGAGATATTGTTTGGAGATTTACTCTACCCCAAGTTGAATGGCTCAAAGATAATGGTCATATTCCAAAAGATTTCTAGAAAAATTTAGGGTTGTGGTCCCAAGCGAAGGAATTGAACCTTCGACAACCCGGTTTCTGTATGCCTGATATGCTGTTATTCGGTCAGCTATCTTAGCCAACAACTACAGCCGGAAGCTCTACCAGGCTGAGCTAGCTTGGGACAAAAAAACATTGTAATGTGCTATTAAAAAACTCTTACAAACTCTCTAGAAATAAAAAATGCTCTCACAAATCATTTTTTTTGAAATCTCTCTTAAAATACCTGATTTTGTTATATTGAAAAGCAAATTTAGTGATATGAATAAATACTTTAAAAAAAAGTTTAAGGCGTGTCAGAATTACAACTTCATTTTTCAGGGTATGTCTGTGTACCATATTCTCATAATCATGAATCTGTTGAATTAAAAGAACTATGGGAAAAATCCAAAAATATAGAGGAACTACACTTTGTAACTGGAACGTTTTCTTCTGATAGTAGATCATTTTTCCCTGAACTGGCTAATCACTATTTACTAGCAAAATTCATTGATAGTGAAAAAATTTATTCTGAACTTCAAAAATTCAACCAAGAAAATACTTCATTTGTATTCAACATTGAAGATGAATTATTTAATCACGAGGTTGAAGGAGAAAGAAATTTTCTTTCTGTATATTATTTGGAATATGGTAAAGGTTATGATGAATTTCAAGAAATTGCAAACCTACTTGTTAAAAAAAATCAGATTGAAACTGCTTGTTTAGGAAATATGATGACTTTTTCAACAATCCCGCCTAAATTCAAATTTCCTTATTCGGACAATATTGTCATTATTGAAGTGGCAAGTGAAAAAAGTCATCAAAGTGTAAAAAAATACTGTGAACAAACCAAGAAAGATGCAAACAGACGTGGACTCACATTGACAAATTTTCTTAGTTTATCAATACTGGAAAATCTAAAATCAAAAGTTAAATAATCGAGCAAAATCTGTTTTTCCATGAGCAAACCTTCTGATTTAGGTGCATTAAAGATTGGATCTTATATTTTACTACCACATTCAGATCAACCAAGTGGAGAACCTTGTAGAATTGTAGAATATGATACATCGAAGCCTGGAAAACATGGTGCTGCTAAAGCACGTATTGTTGGTGAAGGAATTTTTGATGGTCAAAAAAGACCTCTAGTTGGACCAGTAAGCATGCAAGTACATGTTCCACTGATTAACAAAAAAGTCGGTCAAATCATTTCAATCAATGGTGAAACTATCCAAGTAATGGATTCAGAAACCTTTGAAACAATCGATGTCTTATTAGTAGATGATGAAGTTCAAGGAAAATTAGAAAACGGACAGAATGTTGAATATTGGGTTGTAATGGACAAAACTAAAATCATGCGCATTAAAAGTTAATTTGATGCTGATGATGAGCGGAAAAGCCGTCTGATTTTTTGATGAGGATTATGAGTAATGAAGCATCCATTCAACAAATTTCTATGTTTGTTGAAATGAACTTTTTTCAAAAATGAAATTAGCATCTTTTTTTTCCGGTGGAAAAGACAGTATTTTTTCAATAAATATTGCAAAGGAACATGGGCATGATGTAAATTGTTTATTGACTATTCTTTCAAATTCTGAAGAAAGTCATCTACTTCATCATCCAAATCTAAACTGGACTAATTTACAAGCTCAATCAATGGATATTGAACAATTAACAATCTCATCATTCTCTGACAATACTAATGATGAATTAGATCTATTTGAAAAATTAATCTATGATGCTAAGAAAAAGTTTCAAATTGATGGCATTGTTCATGGTGGGATAAAAAGTAAATTTCAAAAAAATAATTTTGAAAAAATCTGCCAAAAATTCAACCTACACCTCTTTTCTCCCTTATGGGAAAAAGAACCCCATTCGTACATGTTAGAATTAATTCAAAAAAAATTTGATTTTATAATATCTTCTGTTTCCTCAGATGGATTAGATGAAAAATGGCTCGGGAAAAATATCTCCTTAGATGATGTAAATACTCTGAAATCTTTATCTGAAAAATTTGGTTTTAATCTAAATTTCGAAGGAGGCGAAGCTGAAACATTTGTAGTAAATTGTCCTCTTTTTACCAAAATGATCAAAATTAATCAATTTGAAAAAATTTGGGATGGGTATAGAGGAAGGTTTGAAATAGTGGACGCAGAGTTAGTTAATCATGCTTGACGGTTTAAAAAACAGTCTTTCAGATGCAATAAAAAAAATTGTCAAATCATCAGGAATAGATGAGGAATTAATAAAAAATCTCTCAAAAGATGTTCAAAGAGCACTACTACAATCAGATGTTAATGTTAGATTGGTTTTAGAAATTACTAAAAAATTGGAAGAAAGAGCATTAAATGAAACTCCCCCACCAGGATTATCTAGGAAGGATCATATTGTCAAAATTCTTTATGATGAATTAGCAAAACTTCTTGGAAATGAATCTGATTTTGATTTTAAACCCGGCAGACAAAATAAAATTATTTTACTAGGAATTCAGGGTAGCGGAAAAACAACAGTTGCATCAAAATTAGCAAAATTTCTTACTCGACAAGGATACAAAGTAGGAGTAATTGGCGCTGATACTTATCGTCCTGGTGCATTAGTCCAGCTAAAAACAATGTGTGAAAAATCAAATGTTGAAGTATTTGGAGAAGAAAACAATAAAGACTCTCCAAATATTGTTCAAAACGGTCTCAAGTATTTTGAAAATCAACCATTGGATGTAATTCTTATTGATACTGCAGGACGACATAAGGAGGAAAAAGATCTTCTTGATGAAATGTCTAGAATAAACAAAGTTGCAAATCCTGATCTAGCATTATTGGTAATTGATGGAACAATTGGGCAACAATGTTTCAATCAAGCTGAAGCATTTCATTCCACTGTTCCTGTTGGAGGTGTAATTATTACAAAATTAGACAGTTCTGCAAAAGGTGGAGGTGCATTAGCTGCATCTGCAGCAACTGGAGCTCAAATTATGTACATAGGAACTGGTGAACGTATTGATGACCTGGAGAAATTTTCACCTACAAGATTTGTAGGTCGTTTATTGGGAATGGGTGATATACAAGCCGTC
Source organism: Candidatus Nitrosopumilus sp. (assembly GCA_008080815.1). Lineage (GTDB taxonomy): Archaea > Thermoproteota > Nitrososphaeria > Nitrososphaerales > Nitrosopumilaceae > Nitrosopumilus > Nitrosopumilus brisbanensis. The sequence continues at coordinate 23,604 of VMDM01000033.1, read as the reverse complement.
TTAGATTTGGCAAAGCGCTTAGAAAATGAAGGTGATGAAGTTCGAATGAAAAGGATTTCTAGTGGGAAAATGAACATGGATGATTTCTTTTATCAATTAGAAGAAGTAACAAAAGTTGGTTCTTTACAGGGAATTCTTGAAAGCATGCCTGGTTTATCTGGAATGGTAAAGGGTGATCAAGTTAATCAAATGGAAGAGCGAGTTTCAAAGTGGCGATATATTATTCAAAGTATGACTAAAGAAGAAAAAAATGATCCTGATTTGTTAAACTCTTCACGAATTAAAAGAATTGCAAGAGGTTCTGGTTGGTCTGAAGGTGAAGTTAAAGAGTTACTAAAAAATTATAAAAATTCCAAATCTATGATGAAAGCCTCAAAAGGTAGACAGATGCAGGGAACTCTGAGACGATTAGGCCTTGGATAACTTATCTCAAAATGTCATTAAATAAAATCGTACTAGTTCTTTCAAAAAAAATTCTTGAAAAATATGATCTTTGTGATTATTGTTTAGGGCGTTTATTTGTAAAAAAATTAAATTTAAAATCCAATAAATTACTTGGAAAAAAACTAAATTCCAATAAAAAAAATAGATGTTATATCTGTAAAAATATTTTTGATAATTTAGATTATTTCATAAAAATGATGTTGAATAATTCTTCAAATTATGAATACTCATCATTTTCTATTGGGATAATTTTGAAACCCTCAATCATTGAACGAGATGACATTATTCGTTCAAAATTCAAATTACAAGGTATTGATGGGATTAAAACATCAATAATTCAGGAAATTACTAAAAATTTCTCAAAAAAGACAAAAAAAATTCTTGATAACAGAGATCCTGATATTGTTTTTACTATAAATTTCAAAGATGATTCTTTAGAAACAAGAACAAAGCCGATTTATCTTTATGGAAGATATTTGAAAAATGAGCGTAAATTACAACAAAAACAGAAATCATGTGATAATTGCTCTGGTAAGGGATGTAGAACTTGCCTTTTTCATGGAATTTCTGAATTTAACAGCATTGAAGGTATTGTTTCTAAATTTGTATTCCAAAAAGTAGGCGGGACTATCACAAAATTTTCTTGGGTTGGAAGTGAAGACAAAACTAGTCTTGTTAAAGGATGTGGAAGACCTTTTTTCATTAAACTTTTTAATCCCAATATACGTACGATGAAAAAAACATCTTTCAAAGATGAATCCATTGAAATCATTTCTTTAAAAACAATCCCTACAATGCCCAAAATGCCAGTGGATTTTTCAAGTACTTTGGAATGTAAGATATCTTCAAAACAACCAATCGAAAAAACTTCATTAAAAAAACTTTTGACTATTTCTAATAATCCTGTTATTGTCTATGAAAAATCTGGAAAAAGATTTGAGAAATCCATTACATTATATGATTACAAACCTATCACTTCGCATGAATTTGTTATATTTTTAAAATTTGATGGAGGACTACCTGTTAAACGATTTGTTCAGGGTGATGATGTCTCTCCATCCATTTCAAGTATTTTAAATTCTACATGTACTTCGTTGGAATTTGATTTTCTAGATGTCCAAATTAAATGATAACAATTAACTATTGGTAAATATGATGAATTTCATGCCTATGAGAAAAACTGGAAAGCATCAAAGACATGCAGATCAGCGTGAACATATGAGAAAACGAAAAAAAGCCAAATCTGGCAAAACTAGATCCTAATAACCAAAGTTTTTAGATTGATATTCTTTTTGTGATTTTGATGGATCCTCTGATTCGTATCAAAGATTCTTTTACACAAGGACTAATCCCAAAAAATATCTTTGAATTAACAGTAAAGAGATTTCCTATAGCTGTAGCTGGAATCAATAGAATTGAGAAAGCCTCTGGAATTCGATTTCCAATTGCTTATGTTGAACCATCTCTTGTAATTTCATCATCTAATTCTAATTCTTATGAATATGGAATTCTTTTTGCAAGAACTTTGCCTGTCGTTTTTGATGATAAATTTCAGGTTGTCATTCAAATATCCGCACCCTTAGTAGCTTATGGTCTCAGAGGAACAATTCATGCAATTTTAGCTCATGAATTTCTTCATTTTCTTGAGTTAGTTAGAAGAATATCTAAAATGGAATTACTATCTGATGAAATTTCCAGTAATCTTTTTGAAAATGTATATTCTGATGAAACACGACTTTTTGAACCCAAGGCAGTTTTTAATGATAAAACGTTATTGAATCATATTACAACTCGATTCCCATCTGGATTTAGAGATTACAAATTAGAAGATAAGGTTACAAAATTTTGGACCAGTCAAAATTTACCAAAAGTGAATATTTCTTTAGATGAAAACACTGTTAAATTATCTGCAGATGTAATATCTAAAATTAAGATTGATCCTAATTTAATTTCAAAACTAACAGAACTAGAATCAAAAAGTTCGAAATTTAAGAAAAAACGCTTGTATTAATTACTGATTAAATTCTGTTAACCCACATTTGCCACATGTGTGTCTGTTTTTATGTTCTGACATGTAGACACCCTTTCCACATCTTGAACAAATTTTTCTTATTCTTGAAACTTTATCTCCATCAACCTTGAAATATTTGTAAACATTAGGGCTGGAACCTTTCTTACCTGCCATTCTTATTCACTTTTCTCCTCTGCAGCAGCTTCTGGTTCTGCAGCAGCTTCTGGTTCTGCAGCAGCTTCTGGTTCTGCAGCAGCTTCTGCTTCTTTAGCAGCAGCTTCTGCTTCTGCCAATTTTGCTTTTGTTTTTTCTAATCTTGAAAATATTGTTGGGTTGATGTGTTTTTTAGCTAAATTTTCATCGTCATAAACAAAAAAGGTACCAGTAACTATTGGTTTTCCAACATGAGTTTTAAGACGAATAGGAATTACAACTTTGCCATCCAGTTTGAATTCTTTTGAAATCATATCTACTGCCTCTAATTTTTTTAATTTTCCTGATAATCCTGCAAAATTACAAGTTAATTCACGTCTTGAAAGGAACGTGTTATTGACGTCTGTAATGGTTTCAATTAATGACATGTATCGAAAATCCTTTGCCTATTTCATATAAACTTTGATTAGTATGGATAAGAAATTTAAGAAATTCATTCATACTCTAATCATGGAACGATACATGATCCATCTAAAAAATGACCATTTTCAACCACTTCATTCTCGAGAAGTAGTTTACAAAGCTAGAGATTTAGTATCTGATATGGATGCATCTGTACGAGTTGCCAGAATTGCAAACAAATTTGTTGAATTGGATGTGTCAGTAGATCAAAATGAACTAGAACAGTTGACAGAAAAATTGTCACCTATTGGACCTGTTGATAATATTCGTCATGTGTTTGAAGAAGAAATTGACAAAGAGCAGGGAATTACAGATGGAATATTTTATTTTAATAATGAACGATTCTGGGAGAGTCATGAAGCCTTTGAAGGTGTTTGGAAAAAATGCTTTGGGCGGGAAAAAGAGATTGTTCAAGGTATAATTCTGATGGCTGTGGCTTTTGCACATGGCCAAAAGAATGAACTAAGTATAGGAATTGGAATGCTTAGAAGAGTTCTAGAAAAACTTGGAACATCTCCTTCAAAGTATAACTCCATTGATATTGATAATATTAGAAATCGTGCAATTCAAATGCAACAAGACAATAAACTCACTCTTTTTGAGATTTGATTAATTCTAATGATTTTTCAATCACTTGAGCACCTTGAATCAAACCAATACTGCCATTCTTGGCTTGTATCTCTGTCATTCTAGTCGTTCCATCTTTTTTAATAAAATCACCTGAAACTAAAACTGGAACAGGATCATCACTGTGCCCTTTATTGATACATGGTGTTGAATGATCAGCAGATATTACAATTGCCACTTTACTAGAATCAATATTCTCTAACAATGTTTTAAAAAAGCGCTGATCAATCTCTTCAATATTTTTCATTTTTCCTATTGCGTCACCATCATGTCCAAATTCATCTGGTCCCTTTAGATGAACATAAATTGCATTTTGTGTTTCCATAGACTTGGCAGCAACTCTAGCTTTTTCTTCATAATCTGTCAATCCTCCAGCTTCAAAAGCTTTCATTTCTAGAACTTCAGAAATTCCTAACTCTACAGGCATGTCCACTATACATGAAAAATTCATTTTGTATTTTTCATTAATTGGTATTACATCCGGATATTTGTTACCTGCATCTCGAAGTAAAATACAACTAAGATTTTTTTCTCCTTTTTCAGTTCTCTTTTGATTTATGTTACTATTTTTACAGATATCTATTACTTGTTTAGAGAACTCATTAACGATTTTTGCTGTCATCTCCGAGTCTTGTTTATCATCTAATGGTGAACATTTTTCAATTTTCAAATTGTCTCCAACGGTTTTAGCCACTCCCATCCCTCCAATGTTACTATATGCAGGGTCAGTATTTGTAATTCTGGATGACAATTTACTATCTTCATTTCTAATTCTAACTGTTACTCGGTGTCCAATAGTTGGTGATACAACTACATGAGTATTGGGAATTGAAAATTCTATCTTTTTCTCAATTTCGTTTGCAATTCCTTCTGCATCTTCTTTTTGAATATGTCTTCCTGCTCTTCTGTCAATTATGGTTTCTTGATTATCTAGAGTGGAAAAATTTCCTCTAAGAGCTAAATCTCCATCTTTAAAATCAATACCTATTCCTATTGCTTCTATAACTCCTCTTCCTGCATAATCTTCATGATTGAATTTGTAACCTAACATATTGAAAACGGCAATATCTGATTCAGGTGCAATTCCTTTACCTACCGAAATGACTTCACCAATTGAACCATTGCTGGCAATTTTATCTAATGATGGGGTTTTTGCTGCCTCTAATGGTGTTTTTCCATCTAAATCTGGATGAGGTAAATCTCCTACACCATCTAATAGTACGTAGATTAAATGAACATCAGAATTATCCAAATCTTTTCTGATATCTCGATCTAAGTCTAGTTTTTAAATCTTGCAAAAAACTTGCGATCAAAATTCATAAAAATATTTTTAAAAAAATTTTTCATTATTAAGTAAACATTTTAAACGAAAATGAATTTGTGATTAACTATGGGTGATATGCGAAAAGATTACGTTTCAGAACGTTTTATGATCGTTTCTAAAAAAAATGAAAAAATTTCAGATCCTAAAAAAAACCCTTTTACACCAGGAAATGAATCACAAACAAATCCATCCGTGTTATCTCTAGTTGCAAAAGACGGAATGTTACAACGATTACAAGATAGTGATGATGAGTTTGTTGAAGGTTGGTCAATTCGTGTTTTTGAAAGTAAAAATCCAATTGTTTCTATAGATGCTGATAACTCTTACAGTGAACGACCTTTTTACAGTGAACCCGCTTATGGTTTTCATTATACTGTAGTTGCCTCTCCAAATCAAAAGGATTCATTTGCAACTATCGATACTGAACAATGGTCCAACATTCTTGTAGTTGTACAGGATAGATTGAGGTGGCTTTATACTCAAAAAGGTGTTACATATGTTGCAATTTATGCAGATCAAGGTGAAGAATCTGGAACCAATAACCCTCACCCTCATCTCAACATTCTAACCTTTTCTAATATTCCTCCAAAAATTGAAGAGGAGGCAGAATCCTATCATAAAATTCAAAATGAAAAGGGTGTATGCCCTCTATGTCAGACAATTGACGAAGAGGTAAGTGGACCTAGGCAAATATTACAGACTGAGGGATTCATTGCATTTTCTCCTTGGTCTCCTTCATATCCATATGAATTTTGGATTGCTCCAAAAAAACATAATACAAGTTTTTCAAAGATTACTCAAAAAGAAATTAATGATCTTTCCTTGATTCTTCGCTCAACTCTTGGCGGACTAACTCAAACAATCAAAAATGTTTCATTTAACTTGGTTTTTCATTTATCTCCTGAAAAGAAAAATAGCAGACAAATTCATTGGCATATTGAAATTTATCCTGTAACAAAATCTTGGTCTGGTTTAGAAAGAGGATATGGTATTCATCTAAATGATGTTTCCCCAGAGGAGGCTGCTGAAAAATTAGGTACTGCATGTAGAAAGGAACTTGCAAATCTAGTAGGAATAATTTAGATTCCTGAATGGTTTATTTATTAAAATAAATTGATACTATTATGGCAATAGAAAAATGGCTTGCAATTGGAAGTATTGCATTATTTGGAATGTTTGTTGGTGAGATGATTGCACTGTATTCCTTTATGACAGATATCCCTGATGATTTAGAATTTGCAATGCAGTTTGAAGCAAATCCAAAATTAATTCAATATGTGTCCATTGGAGCAGCCCCTGCCGGAATTCTTGCAGGTGTTTGTTTTATAATGTCTAGAAATTTTGGTTCAAAACAAAATGGATTGTTAATTATAACTGGCGGAATTGTTTTACTTGCAGGAATGCTCTATTGTTCTACATTAACTGAAAAAATTGACACACAGTATCTAACTGATGCAGTAACTTACCTTCCATGGGTCTTTGTTGCATGTTCAGGTCCAGTGATGATTTTTGGTGGATATTTAGTAAAACATCAAAAACAACGTCCAAAAAAAGAATACTATTGATGATTAAACCTCATCTCATTACCTGATTTGAAAAACTTCATCTTTTCATAAAATGGTCTAACTTCATCATTACAATCTAGAATTGTTTTATAACAACCACATTCTCTAGATGTTTCCAAAACCTTTTGAATAATTTTTTGACCGATTTTTTGACCTTGGAATTTTCTATCTACCACTACATCCTCAATATGTCCCACTTTTCCGCCTTTATGAATAAATTTTTGTTCAATTAATAATGTTGTACTTCCAACAATTTTACCATCAAGTTCTGCAACCATTATAATATGATCAGGATTTGAATTGATTCTTTCAAAAATCTCATTTGCAAGAGACTCGTCTATATCTTTAGTAGTTCTTAATGATTCCAGACTTTCAAGAAACCCACTTTTTAGATCATCAATCTTTAATTTTCTTATGATAAGTTTATCCATTTTACTCTATATTTTACCTAATTTTTGAAGATATTCTTGATTAGCTTTCTTGTAAGATGATTTATTCCCGATATCTATGAATCCCTTTTTTGTTAAATAACTTGAAACAATTTTTTTCTTAGTCATTGCTTTCTTGATTAAATCATCCATTCCATATGGTTTATTTTTTGGAATCCAATTCAAAATTTCTTTTTCCATTACATAACACCCCATATTGATGTTGGCAGAAATTTCAGGTTTCTCATTCCATTTTAGTACTTTTCCTGCTTTAGATGTCTCGATTACTCCATATGGTAAATTTGTTGTAAATTGATTAAGACTCATTGTTACAAATGATTTATTTTTCATATGCTGTTTGATCATATTTTTTAAATTAAAATCAAAAATTGAATCTCCATACATACAAACAAATCTATCATCAAGAAAATCTTCTGCAGTTTTTAATTGACCTGCAGTTGCTAGTGGTTTATCTGAAATTGCATATTCTATTTGAACCCCGAACCTCTTTCCATCCTCAAAGTAATCTTCAATTGTTTTTCGAAGATAACTTACGCATAATACAATTGATTTCACTCCGTTTTTTTTAGTCCAAGAAATAATGTGCTCTAAAATTGGTTTTTCACCTAATGGCAACATTGGTTTTGGAAGAAATGTAGTGTATGGTTGTAATCTGGTACCTAATCCTCCAGCCAAAATCACTGCTTTCATAGTTCAGATTTTTTTATTGAGTATTTATGTTCAATTATTAAAAACTCAAATTATTTTTCTCACCTTGTAAATTACATCTAGAGGAGTTTTTCCAAAAATTATGGTCATAGGCTCTTTTCCAAAATCTCCCTCATGAAAAATTACGTCTGGAGGCTCTTCATTATTTTTAATGGCATTTTTTATTCCCCATTCTATGGATGATCCTTTACTTTTGTTTCTATCTGGCTCTTTTGTTCTATCATAAAATGCAATGATAAATTGTTTATTCTCCATTTTCTTTATCATATTCTTTTCAAATTTGATATTTATTGCTGAACGAATTTCTGGAAATTTTTTATTCATTTCTAACACTGCAGTTGCAACATGCTTTGAAGCTCCATATCTTAATTCTCCTGCAACAATTACTTGTTTGTCTGATTTGACGATTCTGCCAGAAACTCCAACAATATCTTTGATATTTTTTGGTTTAACTTTTGAAAATACAAAATTTGTTTGACATTCTGGAATTTTTTCATAAATTTTTGGTATTACTGAAAATTTACTTATTGAATTAAATAAATCTGAAATGATTTGATCTGATTTTGAAATTTGAGTAATATTGATTCCCTTACCATATACTTTTGAATTTTTTATAGAATTCAAAGTAATTTTTTTGGCAAATATTGTTGAATCTTTTAAGTTCTTACCCTTCATCAAATAATTCAAAACTGATGAAGCATAGATTCCACCACTACCATGATTTTCAATTGGAATATTTTGACTTTTTATTAAATAAGATTTATTTTTTTCAAATACATAATCACAAATTTCATTTTCTTTGTTTTTAACTCCTGTAATAATCACATTTTTTATTCCTTTATCTTGAATTATTTTTCCTATTTTTTCTATTGAATTTTTATCACTTGATTTTATTTTTGAAATTATTTCCGCTTCTTTAAGATTAGGAGTAATTACTGTAGAAATTGGAATGAGATATTTTATGAAATCCTGAATAGCTGATTTTTTTAATAATGTCCCACCTGTTGTTGATTTAATTACTGGATCTAGTACAATTGGGATTTTTTTATTTTTGAGATATTTTGAAATTATTTTAATTATTTCTGAATCATATACCATCCCAATTTTTATTCCGTTAATTTCAAAATCTGAAAAAATTGATTCTAATTGATTTTTAATCATTGAACTTTTAATTTTTTGAACATCTCCAAAACTTGTTGTATTTTGTTGGGTAATTGCTGTAATTACTGAAAATGTATGAATGTCAAAAGTAGTAAAATATTCAATATCGCTTTGAATTCCTGCACCTCCTGACGGATCAGAACCTCCAATTGTTAAAACATTCATGTAGAAATTTTCCCAAATCTACTAATCTATTTTTCCTTTAAAATTTTATAAAATATTTCATAATCAATTTAATAAGCAACTTGAAAAAAATTCCAACTTTTAGTGATTCTGGAAATTCAGAAATCGTATGTTCTGTTTGTTTGTTACCTATGAATTACCAATTTAAACAAAAAGGAAAATTTGTATGGCAATGTTTCAAATGCGGTAAACAAATTCAAATGAATGACCAAGATTCTAATCAATTTGAAGAGGGATGGAGTCCTCCTAGATGAAATTATTGAAAAAGCATTTCATGAAGTCTGTGAGACACAACTAAATGAACAAAATTCGTCTTTAAAACTTTGGAATTCTCTTCCACAATGAAGACACTCCTTAACAAATCTCATGTTAATATTTGATCATTATTGAATTTAAATATCTGAATCTGTCTGTTATAGTGCCTAATTATTTGCGATCCAATTTCTATTTTGATTGTTTAAATCAGGTGAATCTTATGATAAAACATGGCTACTCAAATGAGTTATGCTCGTAGAGGCGTTGCTACTGATCAAATGAAACAAGTAGCTAATGATGAAGATGTAACATTAGATTGGCTTTTACCAAAAATTGCCAGAGGTTCAATCATTATTCCAAGTAACAATAACCGACCACAAAAAATCCATAATGTAGGAATTGGGAAAGGTCTGAAAACCAAAGTAAATGTGAATATTGGTACTTCAACATTAAATGTGAATTTAGATGAAGAAATTGAGAAAGCAAAGATTGCAGTAAAATACCATGCAGATACAATAATGGATCTAAGTGATGGTGGTGATGTGGGAAAAATCAGGAAAACACTACTTGAAACCGCACCAATCACTTTTGGAACAGTACCAATCTATGAAGCATATAATTACGGTGTTGAAATTCATAAAAATCCTCTTAACCTTACTGAAGATGATTTTCTCAATGCATTTGAAAATAATGCCAAAGATGGTGTTGATTACACTACCATTCATTGTGGCATTACAAAAGAAATTGCAAAAAGAATCCTCAAAGTTCAACGTTATGGAGGAGTTGTAAGCAAGGGAGGCACTATTACTGCTGCTTGGATGTTGAAACATGATAAAGAAAATCCATACCTGACACATTATGATTATTTGATTGAAATTGCCAAAAAATATGATGTGACTTTTAGCTTAGGTGATGCATTAAGACCTGGTTCTATTTTAGACTCACATGATGAATTACAAGTTCAAGAAATGATCAATATTTCTCAACTCACAAAACGTGCACATGAACAGGACATTCAAGTAATGGTAGAGGGACCAGGACATGTTCCACTAAATGAGGTCGCAGCAAATGTACGACTAGCAAAATCTCTTATTGGTGATGTACCATATTATGTTCTGGGTCCACTTGTAACTGATATTGCATCTGGACATGATCATATTGCTAGTGCAATTGGTGCTGCAATTTCTGCCAGCGAAGGTGTTGATTTACTATGTTATCTTACTCCTTCTGAGCATTTAGCATTACCAAATCCTGATGAAGTGAAAGCAGGATTAATTGCATATCGAATTGCAGCACATGCAGGCGATCTTGTAAAAATTCGTGAAAAGGCTATCAAATGGGATATGGAAATGACTGAAGCTAGAAGAACATTGAATTGGGAAAAACAACTAGCACTATCTATAGATCCTGAGGAGGCTGCAAAAATCCATAGCAGAACTGGTCAACACCCTGGAAATAATGTTCCATGCACTATGTGTGGTGGAGCTTGTGTCTACATGATGCTCCCACAACAGAAAAAATATGAAAAAGAGAACCCCAATTTACAACAGATTGAATAAAACTTGATCTAAACTTGGTACCGTATCAAATTTTTGTAAATCTTCTATTTTGATCCACTTGTAATCTGAATTTTCCCAATTAAGAATAATTTTTGGATTTTCAACCTCAAACAAAAATGGAAAAATTTCCCATTCATGATTCTCGTATTGTATTGATTTTATTTTCATTGATTCACCAGATTTAATCAATTTTAGATCTTGTTTTTTTATTCCTACTTCTTCAAAAATTTCTATCTCTGCTCTTTCTAATGGTTCTTCGTTATTTTCAATTAATCCACTAATTCCTGCCCATAATCCCTTCATACTTTTTACTTTTGAACTTCTTTTTAAAATCAAAAATTCTTGATTGTTCCTTAGAAAGGACGTTACAATTCTGGTAGAGTGCATTATTTTATTTTTCTACAGCTTTTACCATTTTTGATAATCTTTTGTAAGATTCTTCAATATCTGTTGTCTTTTGTAACCTCTCTTGACATTCTTTGATGTAATTGACTACTTCCTCAGTTTTTGATTCTTGAACAGCTGTTAGAAGTCTTCCAATATCTTTCCATAATTCTTCTGCAACTCTTCTAATTTCTGGATTTGCGATAATTGTTTCAATTAATTCTGGAGATTCAGTCATAATACTTTCTGATAATGTTTTTTGAACTCTGAATGTTGTTCCTGACATCTTGTCTGTCAGTTGAATTTTTTCATCCTTGGAGATAATATTTGCAAAAACTAAATTCATTAAATGTGTTAATCCAAGAATTACTGCAATTTTTTTATCATGTTCAACTGCATCAATTGTAACAAAATTTGCACCTTCAAAAAGTGATTTTGCTGTTGCCAATTCTTTCTTTGCATCTCTAATTGGAACTGAAATTATATTTTGATTTTTTATACTTTTAACTCCTGGACCAAACATTGGATGAATACATATTGGATTAACTTTCGTTGGCATTTTTGATAATGCTGACACCACTTTAGATTTTTCAGATGAAATTTCAATTAGATGAGTACCTCTTTTCATTTCTTTGGCAATTAATCTAATTACTTCAGGTGTTCTTCTAGTTGGTGTACATAGCACTACATAATCTGCAGTTAAAATTGCTCCAACAAGTGAATCTGACTGTTTGATATTTTTATTAGAAACTTTTTTCTCTGAATCAAAACCTGTAACTTCATCCCCATTTTCTATAAAATATTTGGCAAACCATTGGCCCATTTGACCGCCTACTCCAACAATTGTTACTTTTTTCATTTAAAATTCTCCAACAATTCTTTAAGTAAATTCATCCCCTCATTTAGTGTTTTTTCATCCTGACATGCTGAAATTCTAATAAAACTTCTGTATTCACCAAACCCTTCTCCTGGAGCAATCGCTAATCCTTTCTCTAATGCAAAATTTGCAAATTTTGTTCCATCAAAATCATCTTGGTTTATTCTTGCAAACAAGTACATGGCTCCATCTGAGGGAATAATATCTAAGCCCATTTCAGTAGCTTTTTGATTAATTAGTTCTAGTCTTTTTTTGATTATCTTGTGATTTTCTCTAACATCAGCCACAAGGGCGTTCATTGCAACATACTGAATTGGTTCTGATACGTTAGTCAGACACAGCCCTCCTAATTTTGTCAATTTATTAATGATTTCTTCGTCAGAAATCACATACCCAATCCTGAATCCCGTCATTGCATGTGATTTTGAAAAAGATTGAGTAACAATACTTTTTTCATAATTAAATTCCAATATACTCTTCCATGATTCATTTGAATATTCAGAATAAATCTCATCGCTTAAAATATACAAATCATTTTTTCTTGCAATGTTTACAATCTCATTTAGTAATTCCTGAGGAAGAATTTTTCCTGTTGGATTATTTGGATAGTTTAGAATAATCATTTTTGTATTAGAATTAATTTTTTCCTTTATTTCTAAAATAGATGGTTCCCAATTAGATTCTAAACTGGTTTTGACTAATCTAACTTTAATTCCTGAATTGAATGCACAATCTTTGTAAGCTGGCCATGATGGTTCAATGACAATTATTTCATCTCCTGGAATCAATAATGTAGAAATGGCAGCAAATACTCCAAATCTGGCTCCCGGTGTTACAAAAATATTTTTTTCAGAAACTGACGTTGAAAATTTTTTTGAAACATATTGAGCTAATTTTTCTCTAAATTCTGGTAAACCTCTTGTTTGACCATATTTGAGAAATCCTTTATCATATACTTCTGAAAGTGATTCTTTTACATTAATTGGTGGAAGAAAATCTGGCTCACCAACTTCCATATGAATAATTTTTTTTCCTTCTTGTTCAAGTGATTTTGCCTTAAGAAATATTGAAAGATGTGTAGATTTAGTTGATGATTGTACCTGAACTGATTCATTAAATAAAAAATTTAGAAATCGAGTAGCAATTTTTTCATCTAAATTAATTTCTCTTGATAATGAAACAATTTTTTTTCGTAAATCATCTTCTCTATTCTCATCAGTTACATTTTTTCCAATATTCCTTTTTACATCTCCAATTTCTATAGCAATATCTGTTCTAATTTTTAATAATTTTATTAGCTCTATAGTCACATCTTCCATCTTTTTGCGTAGATTGTCTATTTCTGACATTTTTTATAATGTAGCCTTAATCTTACCTGAAATCAATGCATGATCTGCTATTGTGAGTGCCACTAGAGAATCTACTACTGGTGGGGCTCTTGGCAATACGCATGGATCATGCCTACCTTTTACTTGGAGAATTGATTGTTTTTTTGTTTTAATATCCACTGTTTGTTGTTTTTGGGCAATTGATGAAACTGGTTTAAATGCAATTCTCATTGTAATTGGCATTCCATTTGAAATTCCACCCAGAATTCCTCCTGAATTATTTGTTTTAGTTTCAATTTTTCCTTTCTTCATAATGAATAGATCATTATTCTCTGAACCAAATAATTCACTACCTTGGAATCCTGAACCAAATTCAATTCCTTTAACTGATGGTATCGCAAACATTGCTTTACTCAAATCTGATTCAAGAGAATTAAAAATTGGTTCTCCTAAACCAACTGGAACATTTGTTGTAATGGATTGTATTATTCCGCCTAATGTGTCACCTTTTTTTCTTGCTTTCAAAATTTCATCTTTCATCTTTTTTGATGTATTTGCATCTGGGCATCTTACTTCATTTTTATAAATTTCTTTGATCATCTTTTTTTCAAAATTTTTTTCCATTTTGATTTTTCCAATTTGTTGTGTAAATGAATTAGTTTCAACATCTAAAGTTATTTTTAATAATTTTCTCGCAATTGCCCCACCCATTACATGTGTGGCAGTTAATCTTCCTGAAAATCTCCCTCCGCCACGATGATCATTAAATTTGTTATATTTGATCATTGCTGGATAATCTGAATGTCCTGGTCTTAATTGAGTTCTAAGATTTTCATAATCATTAGATTTTTGATCACTATTTTTAATGATCATCGAAATTGGAGCTCCAGTTGTAAATCCTCTAAACACACCTGAAATAATTTCCACAATGTCTCCCTCTTTTCTCTGTGTCGCTAAAATGCTCTGACCTGGTCTTCTTTGATCTAACATTTTTTGAATATCTTTTTCATCTAACTCTAATCCTGCTGGACATCCATCTAAAACTGCACCAACAACTTTCCCATGGCTTTCACCAAAACTGGTTAGTACCAGTCTGTTTCCAATAGAATTTCCAATCACATGTTATATTACAAATCGATGTTTATAATTCCTCATTCTTGAAAATATTTTAGGGCACAATGCAAATCCTTCTATTTCATAATCTTGATTAATTTAAAAAATTTACAAAAATTATTATTAAAAAATAAAAAAATTTTAATAAAATTTAGAATTTCAAGGATTAATCAATAATCTCTAATTTTCCACCAATTCGCTTAATTTCGTCTATAAAATTAGGAAATGAAACATTGATTGAATTAGGATCACTTACAATACAATCCCCCACATACATCCCAGCTATACTGAATGCCATAAACAATCTGTGGTCATTTTCTGAATTCATTTCTGCACCATGATGGGAATTGGAATTTTTTAAAACCATGCCATCCTCTTTTTCATCTATATTAATTCCAATTTTTTGTAATTCTCTTGATATTATTGCTATTCTATCTGTCTCTTTCAATCTGGCATGTTTGACATTAGTAATTTCAATAGGGTTTTCAGACTTCAAAATTAAAATTGATAATGGTGGTAACAAATCTGGTGAATTACTCAAATCAAATTTCCCTCCCTTTAATTTCTCTGGAGTAGAGATTTCGATTTGTTCATTTTCAATTTTTATTTTTACTCCTAATTCTGAAAGAATGTCTAAAAAAACTTCATCACCTTGTGGAAGGTGTCCAATGTCTCCTTGAATAATCATATCCTTACCAACTAAAACATTAGCAGCTAACAGTAATGCCAAACTAGAAAAATCAATTGGAACTGAAAAATCATTCTTTTGATAAATCTGTGGAACAATATTGTATTTTTTATATGGGATTAAAGTTTGAACCGAAACTCCATAATTTCTCATTGATGAAATTGTTGCATCTAAATATGGTTTTGATACCAAATTTCCTTCTATGTTGAGATTTATTCCATTTTCAGTTAATGGTGCAGCAATTAACAATGCTGAAATAAATTGACTAGAAAAATTTCCAGGAATTGTAACATTTCCTCCATTAATTTTACCTTTAATTTTTACTGGAGGGTTACCATTAGTAGATGTACATTCAGCACCTAACTCCGATAATGCATTCAATAATGGCTGCATTGGTCTTTTCTGAAGACTTTCATCACCTGTTAATGTAATTTCATGATCAAACAAACTGGCAATAGCTGATGCAATTCTAATTGTGGTTCCTGAGTTTTCTGTATTAATTTCAGGTACAGTTTTGTTGAATTTGATTTTATTTTTAACAGTAATACTGGATTCCTTTTTCTCAATTTCTGCTCCAAAATCCATACATGCCTTAATTGTAGCATTCGTGTCTGCAGAAAATAATACATTCTCTACTCTACTCTCATCTCCTGCTAATGATGCCAAGAAAATAGCTCTATGTGTATAGCTTTTATTTGCAGGGCATTTAACAGTCCCTGAAATCTGAGATTTAGATATCTTACAATTCAATTACTTCTGCCTTCCTATTGTTAATCTTTGAAACAATTATTGAACCGTTAGATTTTGCTAAAACTTTTTTTATTTTTTCCTCATTTTCATTTTTTGCTATTGCTGCAATTGATGGACCATTTCCTGAAACTGATGCAGCAATTGCTCCATTCTGTACAAGTTCTAATACTATATTTGGTTCAGAGCTCAGAATGTTGGCAGTTGCGATTCCGTTAATATTCATTGCATCCCAATACTCGCCTTTTTTGGCTAACTCCCAAGCATTTCCAAATACTGATGAAAGTAATTTCAAATTTTTTAGATTTCCTCTTTTTCTATTTTTTGGAATGAAAATTATTGCTACTAAATTTGGTGGAGCTTTTTCAAAGCTAACTCTTTTTCGTTTTTCATTATCTGTAACATTGAATCCTCCATAGTAACAAGAACATGCATCATCATATGCTCCTGTTATGCTTACTTTTGTTTCAATTGAAGCTTCTACCCCTGCAAGTATGATTTGTTTGTCTGTCATTTTTGGTTTAAAAATTTTGGAACATGCCAATGCAATTGCTGATGATATTGCACTAGAACTTTTTAGTCCATATCCAGTAGGAATTTCTGACATTAATTCTATTTCAATTTTATTTTTTTCAAGGTCTTCTTTAGATACAATTCTTTCAATTGTTTTATTGATTAATCTTGAACTCAAACTTTTATTTTCAGATTTTATCGTAATTCCTTTACCTGGTAAATTTTCTACTATTGCTTCTACTTTAAGTGAAATACCTACCGTAGCACCTTTTTTGTTTGCGATTGCATTAACCAGAGAAACTGCTCCAAAAACTGTGGATTTGACTTTCATCTAAACTCCTCCTAAGAGTGCTTTTTTCATGGCATTATAAGGTGCTTCTATTTTGTGCCAAATTTCAAATGCTCTTACTGCTTGACCAAGAAGCATTTCGTAACCAAAAATAATTTTTGTGTTTCTTTCCTTTGCTTTATTCAAAAAATCTGTATGCATTGGCATGTAAACAATATCGTAAACTAGAACATTTTCTTTTACTCCATCAAAATCAATTATGCTATCTTCATTTTGTAATCCTATGGAAGTTGCATTTACAATAATGTCGTATTCTCTAATCTCATTTTTTATTGAACTCAAAGTAATTTCTGATGAATTCAACTCTAAACTTTTAGCAAATTTTACTAGTTCTCTTGATTTGGTTTCGGTTCTGTTGTAAATAGATATGTCTTGAGATTTCTCTTTTGCAAATCCTGCAACTATCGCTCGTGCTGCTCCTCCTGCTCCAAGTAATAATACTCTGGAATTTTTTATTTCAATTTTCCTTTTTTTAATAGGATCCAAAAAACCATCCATATCTGTATTGTATCCCTTTAAAATTCCATTTTCATTAGTTACTGTATTTACTGCTCCAATTACACTACACGTCTCATCTATTTTATCTAAATATTTCATCATCTCTACTTTGTGTGGAATCGTTACATTGAAACCATCTATTTTGATTTTTTTTAATCCTTCTATTCCAATCTCTAATTCGTCCCTTGGAATTCTATATGCGATATATGATGCATCTAAATTTAATTCTCTAAAAGCTGCACTATGAATATTTGGTGATAATGAGTGATCTATTGGATCTCCAATAACAGCATATGATTTACCCATGACTAAATTTTATTTAATGATGATTTAAACTCTCAATTCTTTTTCAGATTGGTAATTTTTTTTATTTCATCAACACTGAATTGACCTGGTGCTACTGGTTTACCTAATGAGACATATGTGAATGGACTTCCCAAATACAGGCATAAAATCCTGGAAATTCTACCTGAATCTCCCATTGCAAATGAAATTAGATTTGTTTTATCTTTTTTTGAATATAATTCCAGTAATCTAGTTGCATCATCAGTATTATTGGCGGTAGTTACAATTTTTACTGTTGATGAAAATTTTGACATTTGTTTCATTTGTTTTAATAAATTTTTTTGATTTGGTGTTTTTTTAAAATCATGCCACGATACCAAAATTTTTGTTTTGGAATCACCAAGAAATTTTTTTAATTCTTTATTTTTTTTTAGTGTATTGTATTCTACATCCAAATATAGTGGATTATACTCTGCAATTAATTTTAAAATTGAACTTCTTTCTTTTTCATTTCCCTGAAACTTTCCTCCCTCTGTTTTTGGTCTTAAAGTACAAACCAATTTTTTTAAATCTTTTTTAATTAACTCCAATGTCTCTGGAATTTGTTCTGATTTGAGGAAATCAAATCTGATTTCTGCATAATCTGATTTTTTTAGTGCTTTATCTAATTCTGATCTTATTTTTTTTGGTTTAGACTCTGCGATAGAAACACAGGTTTTGAATTTCATTTTATTTCTCTAGGATATATTCATCTGATACTTCCATTCCAAAATGCCTTCCCGTAGCAGGTTTTGAATGAACCATCACTGTGTCTCCTTTTTTCAGATGTGTAACTGAAACTAGTTGTCCATTAGGTTTCACAAATCTGATGGTTTCTGCATCCTGGGCAATAATTCCACCAATTTCGTTTCCTGCTTTTGCTTTAATCATTAACATTGGTCTTCTTTCTATTTTTGATCTTCCAACAGTTGCTCTTCTTGCTTTTCCTTTGGAATTTAGAATAAGAACTTCTTTACCTGTTTCAACTTCTGAAAGATAATTTGTAGTTCCATCTGGTGATAATGTATAACAGTGAACTGCTCCTGCATTGACTCTGAATGGACGTGGTGATGTAAATGATGAACCTACAGATTCATTATGAACTAAAAACAAAAAGTTTGATCTACTTCCAATTAACATCCCTTCACCCTTGTGTAGGATTGATGCAGTATCTACACATACTCTTTCACCATCACCTACTTCCTTGATATCTATGATTTTTGCGGGTTTCATATCAAAACTTCTAGTACCAAGATATACGGTCGCTTCTCTAACCTCATTAATTGATGATGAATTAAAAATAACCCCATCAACACCCACTTCTAAAATTGAAAACATCTTTCTGACCTCTTCAGGTGTTTTTGCAATTGCAAAAATCTTTGTATTAATTTTATGGAGTTTTGCAATAATATTCTCTAGTGGAATTATTTTCCAATCTTTTACTTCAACAATAACAAAATCTAGACCTTTTTTTGCAATGTTGAGAATATCTTCAATGTCTGTATTAGATAATACCTGAAATTTTTTCCCAATTTTTTTACCCTTTACTTTTTTTGGTTCCTTTTCTAAAACCACATAATTTGCATTATTAGATGGATAAATTGTTTGAATCTTAGTTTTTTTGTTAATTTTTTTTGGATCAATGTATAGTGTTTTAATTCCCTCTTCTTCTAATTGTGGAAGTAATTTAACAAGTTGTGCTTGTGAACACTTTGGTGCAATAATTAATTCTCTTGATTTACTCAATTCTTTTCATTGCTTCCTTTGCTGAAACTTTTCTGAAAATTACATCTGCTAATGCTTCAACTATCTTTTCTGGATTTTTATGTGCAAAAATATTTCTTCCATATGTCACCCCTTTTGCTCCTGCCTTCATTGCATCTTCAGTCATTTGTAAAATATCTAAGTCAGTTTTAGCTTTTGGTCCTCCAGCAATTACTACTGGAACTGGTACACTCTTGACAACTTTGGAAAATGAATCAATATCTCCAGTATACAATGTTTTTACAATATCTGCACCACATTCAGCTCCAATTCTTGCAACATGTGCAACAATTTCAGGATCATGTGGATTTTTTACGTTCTCTCCTCTTGGATACATCATGGCCAATAGTGGCATTCCCCATCTATGACATTTTTCTGCAGTTAGTCCTAATTGTTCTAACATTTCTGGTTCTTCTTTCCCTCCAACATTGATGTGTAATGAAACTCCATCTGCTCCTAATGCTACTGCTTCTTCAACAGAACCAGTAAGCATTTTACGATTTGGTGATAATGATAAAGACGTACTACTTGAAAAATGTGCTAAAATTCCAACTTTGGTTGGTTTTGGTAATGATTTGATAATTCCTTTGTTAATTATCACACTTGTAATTCCATGACCTTCACATTTTGAAATAATGTCTGCAGGATTTTCTAAACCTTCAATCGGACCATTAGAAATTCCATGGTCCATTGGAATACACAACATCTTTCCTTTTCTCATAATACGATTTAATCTGATTTGAGTAGCAGTGACCATGTTTTCTCATGATTCTTGCTCCCTACTTAAAAATATCGTGATTTTGATTGATTTCTAAAAAATATCATGCTCAAAAAATTATTTACAAATTCTATCAAGAATTAAATAGAATTTCTAAAGAATTTAGAACAATTGAGCCAGGCAACTGAACAGATACAAAAAAGCGATATCAAAGATATTTTAGAAAATTCTCTAAATGGAAAAAGACCATCTCCAGATGATTGTATGCGTTTACTTGAATCTGATGACATTTACCTAATGGGACTTGTTTCGGGATTTCTTACTAGAAAGCAATTTGGGAAACGTGCATCCTTTGTAAATAATATTATTCTGAATTATACTAACGTATGTGTAACTGATTGCAAATTTTGTGCTTTTTACAGATCCCCTGGAGATGATGAATCATATACTTTAACATTAGAACAAATTGAATCTAGAGTTAAAACTGCATGGGATTTGTTTAAAATTCGCCAAGTACTAATTCAAGGTGGACATAACCCTCAACTAAAAATTGAATACTATGAAAATGCGTTCAAATTAATCCGTGAAAAATTTCCGCATGTTGGAGTTCATGGATTATCTACATCTGAAATAGATATGATTGCAAGGGTTGAAAAATCCTCAACAAAAGAAATTTTGTCTAGACTCAAAGATGCAGGTTTACAATCAATTCCTGGAGCCGGTGCTGAAATTCTAGTTGATTCTGTTAAAGATGTAATCAGCCCAAAGAAAATTTCTAGTAATGACTGGATTAGAATAATGCAAGAAGCTCATGAAATCGGATTACCATCATCAGCTACAATGATGTATGGACATGTTGAAAACAAAAAAGACATTGTTGATCATTTTTACAAACTTGTAGAACTACAGGAAAAAACTCAAGGCTTCATGGCTTTCATTCCATGGAATTTTGAACCAAACAATACTTTGCTCAAAGAGGAAGGATTAGTTGAATATGGAACTGGAGGAAACCAACTTTTGAAAATGATTGCAATTAGCAGACTAGTATTTGATGGACTAATTCCACACATTCAATCCTCGTGGCTAACAAACGGTGTTGGAATGGCTCAACTAGCGCTACAGTATGGTGCTGATGATTTTGGAGGGACTTTGATTGGTGAAGAAGTTGTTTCTTGCACTGGAGCGCGTTCTACAGAATTAACCGATAAAATCATCATCAACGCAATTCATCAAATTGGCTACTCTGTTGAAGAACGAGATAATTTCTACAACACTGTCAAAATTCTATAATTCGTATTGTGACCATCTTGAATCCACTAGTTTTCTAGTTTCATCATCCACTTTAACCGGTTTCTGAATTTCTCTTTCATATCCCTCTTCTTTGGTCTTTTGTGTTGCATCAATTCCCATTTTTGAACCCAGGTTGACTAAAGGTGATGCAGGGTCCAAAGTGTCCGTAGGAGTATTGTTGATAATGATTGTGTCTCTTGCAGCATCTGCTCTTGTGGTAATTGCCCAAATCACATCGTTAATGTCATGAACGTTAATGTCTTCATCTACTACGACAAACATTTTGGTCAGTGCTAATTGTCCCATTCCCCATAAACCCATCATGACTTTTTTTGCCTGCCCTGGATATCGTTTCTTTATTGAAATTATTGCAAATCCTTGGAACCAACCTGCTGCAGGCATACTGAAATCTCTTACTTCTGGATGAAACATTTGAACCAGTGGAAGAAATGAACGTTCAATGACTTTTCCAATGTATGCATCTTCTAAGATTGGTTTTCCAACAACTGTTGTGACATAAATTGGATTTTTTCTTTTCATAATTCCAGTTAATGTAAATGTTGGATAAGGTTCAACTGGTGTATAGTATCCAGTATGGTCACCAAATGGTCCCTCGTCTCTTAAATCAGAAGGATCAACATATCCTTCCAAAACAATTTCAGCATTTGCAGGAACATCTACATCAATTGTTTTACATTTGACGGTTTTGATTCCTTCTTTTCGAGTAATTCCTGCAAATAGGTATTTGTCTAAACCTTCTGGAACTGGCGCAATTGATGAAAAGATCGTTGCAGGTTCACCACCAATAATTATTGCTACTGGAATTTTTTCACCTTTGTCTTTTGAGATTTCACTATGGTCTGCACCCCGTTTGTGTTTTTGCCAATGCATTAGTGCATGAGTTTTATCTAAAATTTGAATTCTATAAGTTCCGAGATTCCTTACTCCTGTCTCTGGATGTTTTGTTGCAACCAAACCCAGTGTGATGAACTTACCTGCATCATTAGGCCATGATTTTAAAATTGGTAACTCATCAAATGATGCACTAGCTGATGTAAATTCTGTAACAGGTCCACTGGATTCTTGTTTTGGAAAAGAATTGGACATCTTTGAAAGTTCAGGAAGTTTTTTAATTTTATTCAAAAACCCTGATGGTATTTCCATTCTAGTCATTTCTGTTATTCTTTTTCCAATTTCTGTAAAGTCTGTCATTTCTAATGCAATTTCTAATCTCTTCATTGAACCAAACGCGTTTCCTAAAACTGGCATATCAAAACCCTTGACATTTTCAAATAGAATTGCAGGTCCATCTGAATACATCTCTCTGCGCATAATTTCTGCAATTTCTAATTCTGAATCAACTTCGACTTTTACTCGTTTCAACTCTCCGTGTTTTTCAAGCTCTGAAATTAGTTGATGAATATCTTCAATTGGCATAAATTTGATGAATTTGATTAAACTATAAGCTTAACTAGAAAACTTTGGAATTAACACTACATAGGTGGTAACTCTGTTTTTTTATCATGTCCACCTGAACCAAATTTGCAGTAAAAACACAGTTCTGATTCCATGTACTTTAACTGCTCAATTTGTATTGCTCCCAACTTCAAAGCTATTTTTGTCAAAATCTTGTATTTGAGTGGCATTGCTGGAATGACTTCATCCATGTATACCCTGTAATGATCAGGACAAAACTTCAGAGTAACTTTTGATGGTTCTCCGCCTTTGTCATTTACCTGCTTTGTAAAATTGATCTGTTCACGGATATACTCGTGTTTTGGACATGGACAATCTTTACCTCCTGGATGCTTGTATGCAGGAGTATTCTTCCAATCAAAATCTGGAAATTCACGCTCAAAATCATCCATGTAGATACATGTCTTTTTGAGTTTATAAAACTTGATCAAAATAAAATTAGGATCAAACCAAATGTACATAAACCCCAGTTTACGCATGCTGGTTATGGCAGCTGCTAAAAAGCAAACAAAACAAGATCTTGAAAACAAGATTGCCGAATTAGAAGCAAAACTGAATTCACTTTCAACACAACTTTCTAAACCAGCTGAGGCAGCAAAACCAGCAGAAACAAAACCTGCTGAAGTCGCAAAGC
>VMDM01000006.1 GCA_008080815.1 Candidatus Nitrosopumilus sp. | reverse complement strand
TAAAATGATTATTTCATGATAAATTGTCCATTTATCAAAGATACTTTATATTTGGTAGAACCGAATTTTGAATGTTTGGCTAGTTACAAAGGAGCTTATTCAAATGAACAATCACTTAATTTTGGAATTCCAATTATTGTAATTTTGTTTCTTGGAGTCATATACATAATGACTCAGAGAGCAGATGCAGGATTTGTTAGCTTTTTCTTAATTGGAGCAGCAGCAATCACAATGATTTACTGGGTTAAAGTTCTAAAAAAGATGACAAAAGACCAAAAACCAACATACTCACAAGCAAGAGAACAAGAACAAAAGAATTGGGTATATGACCTTATCAAAGGAGAGGGAGAATTTGTTTTTGTTGCAGAAGTTCCAGGTCCTGAAGATAGAGTATCAGTCAGATTAGTAGATGGAATTTTGTATATCAGAGGCAATGGTGGATTTTCAAAAGAAGTTCCAATTGAAGGAGCAGGTCAAATGCAAATCTTTGATTTCAAATACAGAAACGGTGTTTTAACACTAAGAATAAAATAATTACAAACTTTTTGCTAGTTCTAGTTTTTGTGGAAGATACTTGTCAGTAATGTTTGTCAATCCATATTTTGAGAATGCTTCCAACTCTGCTTTTCTTTTAATTCTTAGAAATACATCTAATTCTTTTTTCCAAATTCCATCTTCATATCTAGGATCTTTTTGTAAATCATAGCATCGTTTAATGTCAGCTTCAGTCATTGGGATTGTTGGAAGTTTGTATTTTTCAATATCTGTTGCCCAAACTCCAACCCATTTTGCATCAGGTACAGTCAATTCTCTTAGATGAGCAGCATTTGCAGAACCAGATTTGATGACCATTGCAATATGTTCTCCATACACGTCACCGTCAGTCAAAACAATTACAGGTAATTTCATTTCATCATGTAATCTTTTGAGTAGAGTTCTAGTTGAACGAGGAGCTTGTCCACCAGTATTGATGATAATTGATTTGAATTTTTTATCTACTTGTTCTTCAACAAATCTTGTAAAAAGACCACCCTTTTCAATTGCAATTACAATTTCAGCACTAGTGTCAACCAACTCAGCAGTAGTCAAACTGGGTCCAATAGAATATCCATCAGGGTGATTTGATAGATTCATTGTCTTACCCTCATATCCAGGAATGGTGTATTCGATATTCAAATCACCAAAGATGGAGCTTCTCTCTTCAGGGAAAATATGAAAATCTTCACGAGGTTTTGAAGTTACAGCCTCCAAATCGACAATAATGTTGTCAGATTCAGCCTGATCTTCAAAATCTATTGCAAAAGCTTGAGAGGAATAATAGACATCTCTTAATGTAGATGATTTCTTTTCTTGAGTTAATCTATTTGCAAAAAATGCCAACCACATTAATTGAGTAAATGAACGCAATTGTGATGAATTTCTAGAGCTTCTAATTGCAGCGTTTGTTCCAAGAATGTATTGACGTAGTTTTTTGTCATATACAATGTTACTAACAGAACGGCTGGGAATTGAGAATTTTGGAAATTGTCCACTATTTAGATCGTCATATATTTTTGCACCATGTGATTTTAGTGATTCAAGAATATTCTTTTGTTTTTCTAGAGCTTTTTTGCTCAGTTCTTTTGTCTTTGCAGATTTTACTTTACTCATTTTCTTCATTTTCCTCTGTTTGTTCTTCATTATCATCTAAAGGTGCTTCATTATTATCAGTTTCAGAATTATTTTTATCAGCAGGGAATTCTTCTTCAAGAAGTTTCTTAAAGTTTGGTTGTGATTTTTTGCCAGCTAATTCTGTACAAAATTCTGCAATCAGTGGAATGTATTTTGCATAGAGATTTGCTCTCTTCTTTGCCATCTCTGCTTGACCTTTTTTAGACATAAAGGCTGCTAATTTTCTTGATAGATATTGTAAACCTAATTTCAATTCTCTTTCAATTTCTTGTCTGTCTGCCACATTTTCTTTTCCTGCAGTTTTGTATGGAATTCTAGTGGAACAAATGTGTGAAACTATAATGAATGGTGGTTCTCCTTTTACTTTGTATCTTCCCCAATCAGTTTCTTTTACAACTTTAACTACAACATCACTTCCCTCATCATAAAGGAGTGGAATTCTGTTTGCATATCTATACACATGAGGACCACCTGCCTTGATGTCTCCACCATAAGCAATACCCATTTCAACAATAAATGGAAAACCAGAATATGCCGATGCAGGACGCTGGATTACGGCTACAAAATCAGGATTAAAGAATTTTTTAATTCCTTTTTCGAGAGGGGATTCACCCAAGGGTGCCAGACAACTTGAATCAGGCGCCATAAAATCTTCGAATTTCTGTAGAGAATCACTGAGATGAACCAGTTCCTCATTTGATAATGTACCCATTCTTCTTTCGGGTTTGAATTTTGCAAATTCTGCAAACTTTACAGCTGTAGATGGACCAATTCTTTGAAATCTCTTTGTAAGAAATGTGGTTAGTGGTTCACCTTGAACAGTGTTTGTTAGTTGTTTGTAATAATCACTTTCAGGATCCATATCAACTGATTTTGATTGTGAATCACCAAAATCCCAATAGTACAATTTTTTGTTAGGTACATCAAGGTCTTCAATTCTAATTTTACTTAGTTTTTCAAAATCCATTTTTAGAAATGACATTAAAGCTATCACAACTCTAATTTGTCTCGAAAGAGTTTTCCATTTCTTTTTTGCTTTAGACATAATTGCAGTAAATGCAAGATTCTGTTTTGACAAACCAAGATCTTTTCTAACTTTTTCAATCATTACATCATCAATTACTGGAATATCAAATTGTGATTCAACAATCATTCTTCTAATTCTTTCAACATCAATACCATGTGGGTGTGGACGAATAATTGTGGGTGGGGGTGGGATATCTTTTACAAATCTGCTATGAACAAACTTCTCACCTTTTGGATCATCAAAAGTGATTGATGCATAAGGTGTAATCAGTGAAGTTTCATAAACATAATCTCTAATTTTGGCTCCAGCTTTTGAATAGTCTCCTTCAAGACAGATACTTACAGAAAGTCCTTTCTTTGAAACTTCTTTAGTAGTGTGTTTAAGAATTACAGGTTTATTTTTTTGAATATCCAATAGAATTTCAAATTGGTTTTGGATTTTTCCATCAGATGAACTTTTAACAGTAACTGGTTTGTTGGTTGTAATTTGACCATACAAAATTGCCATGGTTGCACCCAGACCAAACATTCCTCTTGCTTGTTTAAGACCAAATTTTGAACCATAAAGAACAGTTCCAAAAGCTAGAGGAATATGGTGTGCATCAACGCCAGGACCATTATCTTTTACAGTCAAAATATACGCCTGAGGGTCAGACTTGTCTGGGTGTACTGGCTTGATTGATAGATGAACATCAGGTAGGATTCCTTTTTGATCACATGCATCAAGAGCATTTTCAACAAATTCACGAACTGCAGTGTATAGAGAACGAGTAGGATTGCTAAATCCAGCTAAATCACGATTACTGTAAAAGAATTCACTTGGAGAAATCTGATTAAATTTTTCTTTAATCGAAGACATTTTGATTCTCCCACAATTTCATTTTATCTTCTTTTTCACGTCTATTAGAAGATTCTAATTTTTGATATACAGCACCGTGAATACTTCCATTGGATAAAGATGAAATTGCATCAACAACTTGTCTTAGTTTATTTGAATTTCCAATTACTGAAACAGTTTTACCATAAACAGAAATGTAAGTGCCACTAAGATTTTCCATATTTCTTCTTGCTCTACCACCTTCTCCAATAATTCTCCCTTTTATCCTTTCAATATCAGAAGATGATTTTCCTGAAAACTCTCTAAGATCCATTACATGCAAAGTGTTATCACCTTTCAGTAATGTTAATGCTTTTTCTGGAGAAAAACCTCTTCCAATTGCAGTTACAATTTCCATTGCTTTGAAAGGTTCAATTTTTTCAATATCACCATTTGATTTAATGACAACCTCCCCAG
This sequence comes from Candidatus Nitrosopumilus sp., assembly GCA_008080815.1. GTDB lineage: Archaea > Thermoproteota > Nitrososphaeria > Nitrososphaerales > Nitrosopumilaceae > Nitrosopumilus > Nitrosopumilus brisbanensis. The sequence continues at coordinate 41,346 of VMDM01000006.1, read as the reverse complement.
AAGAGCCATCTATTTCCAATAGAACACCACATTTTTTTTCAATTTCAGATTTTGTGTTTCCTGATCTTCCAATCAACACACCAATTCGATCATTAGGTATTCGGATAATTTTTTCAAAGCTCATCTAACAAGTCCTCCATGATTTCATTAGTTTCAATAGTAGAAATACCTCTTTTAGAGAAAAATCTATTGATATTATTAATATCTCTTTTAAGAAATTCGATGGCATTAGGGTGTTTCAGATCAACTGCGGACCCAAGATCAAACAAACATAATCCGTTTTCAGTTTTGAAGATATTATATTCTGAAAAATCACCATGAACTAATTTGGCTTTAGAATAGAGATTTTTGATCATATCTAATGCTTGAGAGTAATCATTCTCATCAACTTCAGAATTTAGTAGTAATTGTGATGGTTTTCCATTTATGCCTACAAACTCCATTACCAAAACATTGTTTGAGACATGTAGTGGTTTAGGTACAGGGATTTTAGCCTCAAATGATTGTTGTAAATTCTTGTATTCCTTTTTTGCCCAAAGATAAACGAGGTTTTTGGTACCACTTTTGATATTTTTGAATCTTGGGTCTCCTGCAATGTATGATTCTCTTTTTTTAAAATTTGAAGTACTTACAAGATAAACTTTGAGTGCAATATCATTTTCATTTTTATCGACTGCCCAAAATAATACAGATTCTTTTCCAGCACTGACTGGACCATTAACATAAGAAATAATTCCATCAGAAATAATTTTGTATAAAGTCATTACAGTAGGTTTGTCTAAAACTTCATTGATGACTTTACCTTTCTTGAATCCATCGTCTAATGTTTTGCGTCTTGATTTTGAAAATAATTTATTATCAATCTTTGATTCTAATTTTTTAGATAAAATATCTGTCATGTTGACATTCCTTTTATGAAAAGATTTTTGATAAAAATTTTCATATTACATCTTAAAGACAATCAAGAATGGAACACCTGAGATAGTTTTTATTCCATTTTCATTTCCAATTCCAAGATCAATTGAAAGTGAAACAGTATTTTCACCTACCATATTGATTATGCTAGAAGTTTTGAGCAAATCTTCAGCTTCTTCTTTTTCAACAAATTTTTCTCCATAATAATTTTCACTGATATTCATTGTTAATTCTCCTTCAACAATATTTTTTCCAAGCAATTCAGCATCACAAATGTTTAACATTTTATTCTGTTGATAATTTTGTAATTTTACTGCAAAAGGCATTATGCATATTTACCTTTAAGAGTAGATTTTGCACCACATGCTTCACAAATTAAAAATGAAATTCTATTTTCTTTGGAAATTTTTGTGTCAGGGCTTTTACAAGTTGGACATTCCAAATAGTCTTTTACATAGATTTGGAATAGACGAGTGAAATCATCAGGATCTCGTTTTCCAATAAACATAGCCTTATCACCCAATCTCTCTGCTGGAACTGCAAATTCTTTTGAGAGATATTGTAATACTTTATCAGGATCCCTTCGTAAAACCTTGGGAAATTCAGAGAAATTTCTTAGAAAAGTCTTTTGACCTTCCCACATTACATCAACAACAGGCAATTCAAATCGATTATTAGACTTCTTTTCAGTATCTCCAAGTTTATCTTGAATTCGTTTTAAAAGACTCTCATATTCTGATTTTGCCATAAATTAATAAAAAATGGATTTACCTATATGGGTTTTGAAAAAGAAGAATCTGTGGAGATTATTTCTAATTTATTCCATTTTTCCTATACGGAAAACATTAGTTCCACATGTTGGACAAACGCCTTTTACAGCTGGACGTCCATTCTTTAATTTAGTTTCTTTAGGATCTTTGATATCCCTTTTTTCTCTGCATTTTACGCAATATGCTTGTACCATTCTAAAAATGGTCTTTCTTGCTGGTATTTAGAAAGAGGCTGTGAAAATAAATTCACACCTAACTAGACTAGATGGATAAATCTTTAAAAGAAAAGTCTAATGATATTTAAAAAAATCGTTTAAAATCGGGTTTTTTGCTAAAAATCAAGAACTTTTCTTAAAAATTTAATTTTTAGAAATTATTTAGAAATAAATTGAATGTTAAATGATCAATTATAAGCTAGACGTATCATAGAATTTTATGGGTTCCAAAAAAGGAGTAATTGTAACAGTTTCAATTTTAGCAATAATTTCTGGTGCAAGTTTTCTTGTTTGGACTATTCCAGAAAATAATGAAAGTACATTCATTGTTACAGATTATGGAAATTATCTAGAGGGAGTAAAAAATATCCACGAAGTAATACAAGAGTCAACAGAAATTGAATTGAATAAATTAATCAATGGAGAAATTTCATCTCAAGAATATATTGAGAGTGTAGACATTACACTATCTCAAGCAACCTCTCAAATTAGTGAATTTGTAACATCTAAACCACCAGAAGAATGGCAATCAAGCTACATTAGCTATATGGACTCTCTGAGAAAATATAATGAATATCTTGTTGAAACAAAGGTTCTTGCTGATTTAATTGATAATAATGCTGATGAATCAAAAATTAATGAAATTATGAATAAACTAGAATCACTAAAGCAAGAATCCTTGGAACTAGCCAAATTTTCAAATGATGCCAGACCATAGTAGGCTCAAAAACCCCAAATTAATAATCATATTAGTTGGAAATTTTTAAAAGGTAATTCTACAAGTTACATTGAATGTCTCAGAGCACAAAAGTAGAAAAAGAAGTTAATGCTTCGACTGCAAACAAGCTTGTCGTAATTTGTGTAGATAGAGACAATGATGTTGGAGAAAAAACAGGTCTAAGCACACCTGTAATTGGTAGAGATGCATGTATAGAGGCAGCTCAAAGATTGGCTTTAGAGGACCCAGAAGATGCGGATTCAAATTCAATTTTTGCTGCAATCAAAACATATGAGGATTTGATAAGTAAAGGATACGAAGTTGAAGTAGTAACAATTGCAGGAGTTAAAAATAGAGGAGTTCAAGCAGATGAAAAAATTCTTTTAGAAACAAAAAAAGTTTTGGAAAAATTCTCTGCAAATGGAGCAGTTATTGTATCAGATGGCGAAGATGATGAAACGGTAATTCCAGTAATACAAAATGTCATACCAGTTGTATCTGTTCAAAGAGTGGTAATGAAAGTTAGTAGAAGTGTAGAATATTCTTATGCAGTTTTTGGAAAATATCTTAAAATGATTGCGTACGATTCTAGATATTCAAAATTTTTCTTGGGAGTTCCAGGTATTTTGTTATTAATTGGTGGAATTGGAACTGTATTTGGATATACAGCAGAAATTTTTGCATTATTAATTAGTGTCTTAGGTGGAGCATTTCTCATCAGAGCTTTTGACATTGACCGCAAATTATCTAACTGGTCAAAACCAACGCCGATGGGTTTTATTCGAATGTTCACAATGGTTGCAGGAATTCTTTTGATATTATCATCAGTACCTGCAGGATTAGATGCGATTCAACCAGATTTACTAGATGCAGATAGAGATATCCTACTAAAAATTTCTGACAAGGTGATCATAGGACAATACATTTCTGGAACACTTCCAATATTATGGACAGGTCTAGGTGCAATATTTGCAGGATTTTTACTTAGTAATTGGATTGGAGGAATTCCAAGACAGATTAGTGATTCATTAAGAATTATCGTCCTAGTGTCACTATATCCTGTAATTATTCAATTTACAAACATTATGATTAATGATGAAAGTTCATTCACATTGATTCCTCCATTATTGGGAGGATTAGCTGCTACATTGATTTCAGCCACAATTCTGTTTAAAAAATACAGAAAACACAAAAATCAAGAAATGGTTCATGACTAAAGTTTAGATATTTTTTGCAAAAACCTTGATATCTTTATTCTAATTACCAAAATCGGTGACCAGCAATTAGTAAGTTTACAGATATTTTATTTCAGGTCTCAGGATTATACAAAATCTATAGTAGAAAATTAGAGAAAAATATCCAAAATGGAGATATCCCAAATCATGTAGCTTTAATTTTAGATGGAAATAGAAGATGGGCAAAAAGACATCTTACTTTACCTAAATCAGGACATTGGAAAGGAGCAGATGCAGTTGAGAATTTACTTGACTGGTGTGAAGAATTTGATATCAAGATAGTCACATTGTATGCTTTATCAGCAGAGAATCTAGGTAGAAAAGATGATGAATTGGATTACCTTTACGAATTGATTAGACAGAGACTAGAGAAATTATATCATGATCCTCGAATTCATCGTTCAAAAATGCGAGTAAAGGCAATTGGCAGAATAGAATTACTTCCAGATTCAATTAAAGATGTTTTAAAAAAATTAGATGAAGCCACAAAGGATTACAATAATCATTTCTTGAATATTGCATTAGCATATGGTGGACAATACGAATTAGTTGATGCAGTAAAGAAGATTGGTGAAAAGATTCAAGAAGGAAAACTAAAAGTTGATGAAATATCTAAAAAGGAAATAGAGTCCAATCTATATACATCACATTTACCACAATCATCTCCAGATATGATTTTAAGAACATCTGGTGAAAAAAGATTGAGCGGTTTTTTGATGTGGCAAAGTGCATATAGTGAATTAGTTTTTATGGATATTTTTTGGCCAGAATTTAGAAAAATAGATCTAATGAGAGCAATTAGAACATATCAAGAAAGAAAAAGGAGATTAGGAAAATGATAGAAGAGACATCTGCAGGAATCGTTTTGTTTAGAAAAGAAAATGATGAAAACCTGTTTCTATTATTGCATTATCCCTCAGGACATTGGGATTTTGTTAAAGGAAAAATGGAAAAGAATGAATCACATACTGAAACTGCAGTACGAGAAACTAGGGAAGAAACAGGAATTACAGATATTAAATTTGTTGAAGGTTTTGAAGAATGGATTGAATATAATTTTCAGTTTCAAAAAGAATTAGTAAATAAAAAAGTAGTTTTCTTTTTAGCTGAAACGAAAACTAAAGACATTGAAATTTCACATGAGCATCAGAATTTTATCTGGTTGAACTACATTGATGCCATGGAAAAAACAACATTTGACAATGCAAAAACTGTATTGTCTAAAGCACAGAAAAAATTAATTCAAACTATCTAGTTGTAATTCTTTTGCAACTTTAGACGGATTTTTATCATTAAGAATTGTTCTGCCCACAATTAAATAATTTGTACCAGATGAAAGAACTTTTTTTGCATCACCTCCTTGAGTGCCCACTCCAGGTGAAAAAATATCTAGTTTTTTTCCAGCCTGTTTTGAACAATATTCAATAATTTTAGGAAATGTTGCACCCACAATAATTCCATCCACCTTGCAATCAATTGCCCATTTTAGAAATAACTGATACAGAGGCTGTTTTTTAGCTAATTTTACTTCCATGTCATAGGTTAATTTTGCTTCAGGAGCACTCATGTGACATAGAGTAATCACGCCTTTTCCATTTTTATGAGCATTTGATACGAGATTTTTCAAGCTATCTAATCCCATAATTGGGTTTGCAATAACTGCGTCAAATCCTAATTTCCATAGGTTTTCAATTGTTACAATGTTTGTATTTCCAATATCATTTAGTTTTATGTCAGCAATTACTTGTAATCCATATTTGTGAGCAGTCTTTGTGATATTTTTGATCTCTTTGGTTCCCAATGGTAATAAAAGATGAAAGTTTAGTTTGATTGCGCAAAGGTAGTTATGTAGATTTTCAATATTTTTGATAGTTTTTTGTTCTAGATTTTTTACATTGTGTCCATAGTCGTTAGCTAAGATCACTTTTCCGTGTTTACTAGATATTGTTGAAAGTTTAGTTTTGAATGTGTTCATAATTAACCAGAGGATGGGTCTCTTTTAATTTTATAATTTTGATATAGGAATAACCATGCTCTGAGGGGGAATCAACAAAAAGTGGATCGATTCCATTGTTGGTTGAAAATTTTAGAAATGGTTTTTTTGGATCGGAATCCAAAGTAACATGACAGAAATACGAAGTTCCTTCCTCATTAAAATTCATGAAAACACCGATTAACCATTTTTGACCATGTGGAAATAGAAATAATGGGAAAGGAATTTCATCAAAACCCCAAGTTAGTTTAGCAAGACTAGACATATCTTCTAATTCAATTGGTTCGTATCTATCAAGAGTCCCATTTCCTGGTTTGAGAGTTTTCGGTAATGATTTGATTTTAACAATCGGTGAATACAATTTACTTGAATCAGATGTGGAATCTACAATATCTGATTCTTCTTTTTCACCTTTGATACCATATCGTAGATAATGTCCGTAATTATCTAATGGAGTATAGTAAACAATTGGTTTCTCTTTTAAAATATCCATTTGAACAGAAAGAATTTTTTGGCCATGATAATCATGTAAAAATGAAACACGGGGAGCACGTTCCAACGCACAAACTAATCTTGAAAATTCTAAAGTCGAATGAACTTGAATGTAACGAGGTTGTTTATCAACTAAAGTAGGAGAATCCACAGAAGTTAATTTACAATAATCAAATTAAACTTATCCAACAATTTTTGAGCCTAAGCTCTTCTATCAATTACGTCGTTGATTGCAGGACCTGTTCCAATTATTGTTACAGGCACGTGTAATTCATCTTCAATATTTTTTATAAATGATTTAGCCTCATCAGATAATTCTGTGTATGAAGTCATACCAGCGCATTCTGGATAAAGAACATCTAGTTTTGTGATTGAGATTTGTGTAGCACTGTTAAGCATGATTGCTCTTCGAGCAAGTTCAAAATCAAAATCAGCTGCTCTTCTCTGTCTTCCAGTCACTGTTCCAAATTCAGACCAGCCTTTCTTTTCTGCTTCTTCAAGAGATAATTCTTTTGCTAACGGTCCAGTTCCAACTCGGGTAACATAAGATTTGAAGACAACGATTACTTCATCGACTTTTGTAGGTCCAAGACCTATATCTGCACAAATTCCAGAAGCAGTTACATCTTTTGAAGTAACAAATGGATAAGTTCCATGCCATAGTGATAGAAAAGTTCCCTGAGTACCTTCCACTAGAACATTTTCATTAGAATCTATTGCAGAATTAACTTCATGAGGCACATCAACTATCAATGACGAAAGAGAATCAAAATCTTTTGCTAGTTTCAAAACTCTCATTGCTCTATCAGAATTTGCAGGTCCAGTTCCGGAACCAGTGCTTCCAATTTTTTCTTTTAATTCACCTTTAGAGTCACGATTAAGATGAGATTCTTCAATAATTCCGCAGTGTTTGTCAATAAATGAACGTCCTGAAACACCAAAATCTTCAATTTCCTTATTCAATACTTCAGGGTTAATTACAACACCAGGACCAATCATTACTTTAGAATTTTTATTTAGGAACCCACTTGGAAGCATTCTAACTTTGTAAACTTTATCACCATCTCTAATAGTATGTCCAGCATTTGGTCCTGCTCCCCCTCTAACAATAATTTTTGGATTATCTTTCATTGCCAAATAAGAAATGATCTTTCCTTTACCTTCATCGCCAAAAAATCCCCCAACAACAATTGTAGAAGTCATAATTTCAAACTCATTTTGGTTTATTTAAGCTAAATTGTATACATAGGATTAATATCAGAAATAAAAAAAGATCGATTATTGAGTACTGAAAATTTTGCTGGAAACATAATAGTCAATCTAGCAAATTTACCTGACTTCTTAAGAAAGCCCATTTTGAAAAAACGAATTTCAGAATTTTTTGGTTTGAGTGAAGTTGAAAAAAATGAGATAATTAATAATGCATTAGAGGCAGGTCCAACAATACCATTTCCAAATTTTTCAAAATTGTTTAAAACATGGCTTGAAATTCTAACTACATTTTCTGAAGAGCAAAGGCAGCAAGTTTTTGTTGCATATATTGATGAAATTTTAAAGAATCCAGAAAAATTAATTTTATTCAATTTAGATGGTATTTTAGAAATTTTTATGAGTTTAGAAAAAAACCAACAGGAAATAATTTCTCAAACAGTAAAAAATATTGTTTCAAAATTAAATGAAAAAGAAATCAAAATTCTAATGATAATAATTCCAAATAATGCAAAAAAATCTCTAAATCTTCAAGATTGATTAGGTTCGTCAGGTTTTCTATTATCCTCATTGGAATAATCAATTACATCACCTTCAGGAGACATTACGCCAACAAAGATTTTTTCATGTTTTTTTAATAATTTTCTATGATCAAGCATGGACAGATCTAATTTCATCTCGTTAATGACCATGATTTGATATTCTTTCCATTCTGCCCAACATTTGTTACATGTAGGATATTTTTCAGCAGTCATTGCCAAAGTTTCTTCGTCCGGAATTGAATTCTTACATTTTGTACAAATTCTGCTCATATGATACATTAAAAATTACTATTTTTATCTCTATTGTAGAATATTCCAAGTTTTAAAAATAATAAATTTTCAAGCATATTATGGAATTTAAGCCACTGATTATAGGTGTAGATTGGGAATTACAAATTAATGATAATGATGATTTTAGAGTTTTTAGTAGGATTAGAGACAAAGGAATAATTTTTTCCGCTGAACAAAGATTAAAAATTTTCAAAATGGACAGAGATGAATTTTTAGAATTTATGGGAGATGATTTGGGTGAACTTTCAGAAGACGATAGAGAGTCTTTATTGTGGATTCATTACAGATTATGCAGTGAAATTTATGATGAAATATATCCAGAAAATCAAAGATTACAATAAGTTCTCATACATTAATTCATGACAACCAATAATAATTAATAAAAATAAATTACTTTATGAAAATTAAATGTCCAAAATGCAAAGAAGATGCAATCTTGGCGATGGATTTTTCAAATGTAAAATGTGGTTCATGTGATCTAGACATGTCGTATGGCGAATATATCAAATTTGTTGCTCATAATGTTGCAACATATTCAGATATTTTAGGAGATTATACAGGTAGTACTGAAGGTCATACTGCAGGCTCATTAGATGAATGGGATTAACAAGAAGGTAAAATCATTCATCAGATTAAAATAATTAGTTTTCAAGTTAAGAAATATTGTGGAGTTTTTACTTGAAAATATTCTAAATTTAATTGGATTTTTAGTAGGATTAGGGATTGGGGTAATGTCGCTAATTGGATTTAGAAATACAGGAAGTCCCACATTATTTCGTTTATCAATAGCATTTTTCTCAATTAGTGCAGGATTTTGTGTCATTTGGGTTGGATTTTTGGTTGAAGATTTTATTTTAAAATCAGGAAGTATAGAAAGATGGGTTCAAACATTAGGAATAGCAATTCAGACAGTAGGATATTTCTTTATTGCATTTTCACATAGCATTAAATCATTTTTTCCAAAGACAAAATATTTTAGATCAGTGATAATTTTTCCATTATTTTTAGTATCATCAGTACAACTAGAACATCTATTCAGATCAGTAGGATTTATTCTACTTGCATATGGAGCGATTGAAACTATACTTTCATACTTTGAAAATAAAAATAAAGGTGCAATTTCAGTTTCAGTAGGATTATCACTATTAGCTTTAGGAGAATTTCTTGGATGGTATTCGTTTGTTTTTCCAGAATCAATTCTGTATTCAGCATCTCTCATAATCAAAATTGGTGGATTAATTGCATTGTTTATTCCGGTCAGCAAAGTTCCACTTACAAAGATAAAATTTGATGCTGATTTCGACTAGAAATTATATCCTAGGCTCAAATTTTAAGAATTGTCAAATTCTTTTATCTTAATGGTATAATGCAAAATATCATTTACCTATCATAGAAATTCATAAAACAATTTTTGTAAATGGCAGAGTATAGAACTCATATCAAAATTATCGGAGATATTTTATCCACCACACGTGATGATTTACAAGATGAAGATGGAGCCTCAGTTACTTATCTTATTAGAAAAGCCAATGTTTCACATTCAAGAATTTCAAGAATTCTAAAAACTCTTGTTTCACAAGGACTATTGGAACAAGTACAATGTGATGGAGCAAGTAAATATAAAATTAGTCAAAATGGTAGGGAATTTCTTCAAGCATATTACAAATTCACAAGTTTTGCAGATAATTTTGGATTAAATATTTAAAATTAAAAATCCTCAAACTCATCTAAATCATCATCAAAATCATCTTCAAAATCAGTGATTTCATCATTAGGTAGAGACATTTTTTTTATGAAAAAATTTTGTTTTAAAAACTTATGGAGTGAGATTATTAATAATGAACCTGTTTTTTGAAAATATGATTGTTAAGTGTGATCAAAATGGAATTGATAAAGCACTTTCAATTTACAAAGATGGAGGAATCATTATCTTTCCTACAGATACAGTTTATGGAATAGGGTGTAATCCATATCTTAAAAATTCTGTAAAAAAAATTTATGAAATCAAATCAAGATCAATGTCAAAACCATTACCAATTTTAGTTGATTCAATTGAAACTGCAGAAAAAATTGTTTTTTTTAATAAATCAGCAAAAGAATTTGCAAAAAAGTTTTGGCCAGGACAGCTCACAATGATTTTAGAATTAAAAGATAAAGAATTGGGAAAGATTTTGTCGGTGCAAGAAAAAATTGCAGTAAGAGTTCCAAATAATAATTGTGCAAAAGAACTTTTAAAGAAATGTAAATTTTTGATAGGAACTAGTGCAAATATTTCAGGTAAACCATCATTCACTGATCCTGAGATAGGTAAAAATGAAATAAAAAATTTTGATATTTTTATTGATGGAGGCAAAATCAGCGGTAAAGGTGAATCAACAATTATTGAATTTCATGGTGAAGATTGGAAAATAATCCGAGAGGGTGCTTTGAAAAAAGAGGAATTATCATAAAATGAATCTAATTGTTACTTGCCCTCGAAATTTAGAGGAAGAAACACGTGAAGAAATTACAAGGATAGTCGGAGTAGAGGGGGATGAGAATCCGGAAGTAATAATCACCAAGATATCTGGAATTTTAACAGTAAAAACTACTGTAAATATAATTGATTTAATCAAAAAAGTTAGAGGTATCATTATAGACGAACCATGGGAAATTAGATACATTTCAAGAATTATTCCAATTCAAAATGTAGTTGATACAAAAATTGATGAGATAAAAAAATCCGTAGAAAGTCTTTCAGATAAAATCAATAGAGATGAGAAATATATGATCGAGATTGAAAAAAGAAATTCTAATATTTCTAGTAAAGAAATCATTTCTTCAGTAGCAAAAATTTTTCCAAATAAAGTTTCATTAGAATATCCTGATAAAATTATTCTAATTGAAATATTGGGTTCAAAAACAGGTATTTCAATTATTAGAAAATCAGATATCCTAAGTATTGAAAAAACTAAACGAGATTTATGAGAATAGTACTGATGCTCGCTCCAATAAAATATCCTCTAAAGGATTTTTAGAATAGATACTTTCTAATTCATTTTTTTGGATTTTAAAATATCTTTTTAGAAATAATTCATTTCTCTTTGCAAACATAGGAATTATTTGAACAGTTAATTGTTTTTTTAGTTGGGATAATTGTTTTTTGTTCCCAATACAAATCAAAATAAAATCGTCGTTTGGTTTTATACCAACTGTAGTAATTGCAGATGAGATTTGAGTCATTAATGCAAATCTCATTAAGATATCAGTTTCGATTTTATTAGATAGCAATACATGATTTTTTTGCGAAATAATGGATAGTTTGATAATTTTTTTCAGGTGAGATGAATTTAAAATGAATTTACTAGATATGGCTTGAATGGTTAATTTTGGAAAATGATTTCTTAGTTCTTCAAGAAATTTTACATCGATAATTTTTTCCCCTTTAATTTGATAAATTTGAACATTTTTTGCTAAAAATGTAAAACTTAGAGAGTTTTGTGAACCACCATGAATGATTGGAATCAAACTCACAATGTCACCATCTTTAAGAATAGTTGATAAACCATCTAATGATGCAGAATCAACTCCATTAATTGCAAGCAATGTATTATCAAGGTCTAGATTTTCAGTGTTTGAGGGTTTAATTTTATCTAAAATTTCTATTAATTCATTAATTGAAATATTCGATTCTGAGACAGAGGTTTGCTCAGTTTGATAAATTTTTTTAGCACCCCCAATAAATTTTACAGTAATCATCAATCTATGAAAAATTTAGTGAAATTAAAATCTAATTTATGATTCTTCTTGATTATCAATAACTAGTTCTTCTGAACTGTCATCAGTAGTAGATTCAATAGTATCAACTACTTCTGTAGATTCTGTTTCAATTTCTTCTACAAGATCATCAGTAATTTCTTCAGTTACATTTTGTCTCTGAGCTCTAGAATGCTCATGTCTAGCTTGTTTTGCTTTTGCTTCTCTAACTTCTTTTTTGATAAATTTTGTGATATATCCAGCGACTTCATTTTTTAGTCCTTTTGAACGAACAATCGAAACCTGATCTAAGATTTTTTTATTATCTCCAAAATCTTCACCAAATTTTGACTTGTGTTGAGCCATTACTTCAAAGGAAAGTCGTTTGATTCTATCCACGAGACGAGTAAATACAGGGGACTTTTATACCTATATTCCAAGGTAGGCAATTGAATTTTTTTCTAAAATTTCAACCATCTCATCATATGTTATTTTGAGTACTTTTGAAATGTTGAAAATCACACTAGGTATGAAAGTAATTTGTCCAGACTTCATCTCAAAACATCGTGAGAATCTAACCGGTCCATCAGTTTCAACAAGAATTTGAGACAAATCAGTTTTAGAAATAAGTGATTTTTTATCATCGGCATAAACCGAAACAGGTCCAAAGGATACATAGAATCCTAAATCCATTGCTTTTTGAAGTTGTTTTTTACTTCCATCAAACCAATGCAATAATGCATGTTTTGTACTGAAACTAGACATCACGTCAAAAATATCATCTAGACTTTTCCGTGAATGAATTGAAACTGGTTTTTCGTATTTCTCTGCCATACTGAGAAAAGTTTCAAAAACATTTTTTTGTATAGGATAATCAGCATCATTTTTACAATATGTAGGATCTAATCCAATTTCACCAATTCCGATTATTTCATTGTGGTTTTTTCTAATTAATTCCACACAATCAGATATATTTTCAGTTGCGAATTCTGGATGAATTCCTAAAAAAGGTAATATCAGATTACTTTTTTTAGATAGATTAAGAGTTTCAAGGGAATTGGCATAGTTCATTGAAACACAACATGATTTAATCTGTAAAAATTTCATTTGGTTTAAAATAATTTCAATATCTTCAAAATAATCTGTATCTGAAAGATGAATATGAGAATCAAAGAGCCAAACCATTCTAAACCTAACTAACTCTAGTCTGTATAAATCGATTCCTTAGTGATTTTTTTTAACTCGTTATGTTTTTTCATAAATTATTAAAATTTAGGATATGAAGTCATCAGAATTGGCATTATCTGCAATGTATAGAATTTTGAAGAAAGCTGGTGCAGAGAGAGTTAGTGAAGAATCTGCAGAAGAATTAAGAAAAGTGTTAGAAGATTTGGCAGATAATATTGGAAAAAATGCTGTAGATATGGCAAAACATGCAGGTAGAAAAACAATAAAGTCTGAGGATATCAAATTAGCATCTAAAACACTTTCTTGAGCAATCTAAAGAGTTTAATTAATCGCGATAAATTTTGAAAAACGGTACTCTGGCAGAACGGTCATGCGTGGGCCTGCAAAGCCTTTTCAAGGGGGTTCGACTCCCTCGGGTACCTTATTCTACAACTACTTGTGCTTTCATCCAGGGATGTAAAGTACAATAGTAATCAAAGACACCAGAGTCATCAAAAGTATAAGAAAATGATTGAAGGTATTCCATATAGCCACTATCAAAAAGACCAGTCGGTTCATCGTAAAATCCCGATGTTACGCTATGAAATGCAGAATCCTCATTTAGCCAAGTAACTGTCTCGCCTTTAACAATATTGACCATTGATGGAATGTAACATCTATCAATTTCCTCACAACCTGGTCTTGAGACTTTGGTAGGCATTATTACATCTGCATCAACACTATTCTCAATTTCTTCGATTTCAGAACTTATTTCCGATTTGTCAGAAGCTACAGATAGAACACCAACAATTATTAGAATTGGTAGAAAGATTGAAAGTGGAATTACAATAATTTTATTCATATTTCATTCATCTAAAGTTATAACATAATTACCAAATTCTCTAAATATATAGCATTTTAGAAAATACATGTCAAACAATGGAAATGGATTATTAGAATACATTCCAGGTTCTAAAGTTTTGTTAGTTCAAAAAAATTCCAGTATGCCCTTAGAGGGGTTTGCAGAAAATATTAGAATCAGTATTACCGAATTTGCTGAAAATTCAAAAAATGAAGTTGAAAAAGGTAATAATTTTCTCCAATGGGTTTTAACTAGAGTTTTTGAAGCAACTGAAGATGATGCTGCAGATGCAATTATTGACGGTGCAAATGATCTAGGAATTGATGCATATTTACCTGTAGATTTTTCAGATAATACAATTAGACTATTTCAATCAAAATATGGTTCATCACATTCTATGGAGGCAATAGCAAAATTTAGACAAGATGTGGAGCGATTATTAGATAAAGATGTGGCAAAGATTAGACCAGAACTGGCACAATTGATTACAAAGATCAAAGAAAAAAATTTGAAAATAAAATGTTGTTATGTGACTAATCAAAAAGTCGATTACAAAGATGATATTATAGAAATAATTGATGAGGAAAAAATCATTAACAGACTTTGGGAGAGAATCAAGAAACCAGCTGCTGGAAAAAAATCCTCAATCAGACTTGAAAAAATGCTTAGACATGAAAATACAATTTTAGGAATTCTAAAATTAAGAGAATTGACTGATTTTGTGAGTAAGAATAGAGATTATGTGTTTGAATCCAATATCAGACAATGGATGCAATTCAAAACTACTGTCAATAAAGGATTGAGAGACACATTACAAAATAATCCAAGTAAATTCTTTTTTTATAACAACGGAATCACCATCGTTGTTAGTGATTTTAATGAAATTGAAGAAAATTTAATTGAATTACATGCACCACAAATTGTTAATGGTGCACAAACATCAAATTCAATTTTAGATCATGCAAAAAGAACGAAAAATATGGAAGGTTCAATGACAGTTACGATAATCAAAGCTGATGATGAACAAGAACAAAATAATATTACAAAATATCGAAATTCACAAAATTCAGTTAGAGGAAAAGATCTAGTTTCCTTAATGGATTTCCACAAGTCAATTAAATCACAATTAAGAAACTCTGGATATTTTTATGAGATTCAAGCAGGTTCGTTTGATAGTAAAACAAAATCACAACAATCAGATTACTTTGGTGATATAACATATAATGAATATCTTCCAGACAATCACAAAAAAGTAATTGTTGCAAAAGATGCAATTCAAGCGTTAGTTGCAGGAGTTGAACAAAGACCTACAGAGGCATATAGTTCTCCAGCACAATTTTTACCAAGAGGAAGTAAATACGATGATATTTTCAATGATAATCTCAAAGATGATTATAGAGTTTTACTTTATCCATATTTGGTAAAAGAGTATGCAAAAAAATCTTTGAAATATGGAAAAAAAGGTGGACATAAAACAAAAAGATACGCAACATTGTTTTTTGTCGCTGTTTATTTCAGAATTTTAAAAAATAAAATTTTAGAATCAAAGGGAGATTTTAAATCAGACATTCGAAAAGTTGAGCCTATTTTTAGAAGTTTCAAATTAAATTCACGCATATTGAGATTAACAGATATCGTAGTTACAAAATTTCTAGAAGATACAGTTGTCGATGATGAAATAGAGCTTGCTAACACTAAACATAATTTCTTCTCTCAGCATGTTTGGAATGATACAATGCTTAGAGTAATTGATAAAAAAATAAGACAAGAAGAAGACGAAATTGTGTCCCTTAAGAAATTAACCAATAATTTACTTTGAGTGGGTAAAGTCCAACCAAGTAAAAATCTTGCAGGAGGTTTACATTGGTCAGAGCTTTACCTATATCATGTCCCCAGTAGTAATATTTAACATAATTTTTTGATTATTCCAGAATGTTTTTTATATTGAATTATTAGAGGAATATCGATTTGGGCAAAAGTGAGAAATGTAAAATTTGTAGTGAACAAATAGTACAACGCTACGTTCCAATGGATGAATGGAATATGGAAGGCCCAATGTGTGGAAAATGTTATTCAAAGAAACTTGATGAACATTATCCAGGGGATCATATCAGGGTCAACAAAGAACTAGATTGATTATTTTTTTGAGAATTTATTTGAATTAAAACAATTCCAAACTAAGGGTTCATCTTTAATTTCAGACTCGTTAAGAAATTTGATGTCAGTTATGGTTTTTTTTCTTTTAAGTAAATTTACTTGGAAACTAGAAAACTTTTTGCAACTACAATCGTTGTAAAGGCATACATCATCATCTCCTTCATCATGATCTACTGCTTCATGACCACAATTACAGATTGCATCTTTTTTTGAATCGTTTAGAGTTTTTTCAGCATATACACCAAATCGTAAATACGCCTCTCCACCATGACCTTTTTTGAATCGTGTGTAATTTTCTGAATTGGGTAAGATTTTATAAAATGATAGATTGGTATCAGGTTTTTGAGAATCTGCCCCCATGATAAACCAGTAATTATCATCAAACTCAACAAATCTAATTTTGATACTTGGATCAACCCAGAAATGTATTGTATCATGCCAAAGATTTGTGGATTCCTTTCTATCTCCAAAAAGTGGAACAACATTCATTCTAAGGTCATAGTACCTGTACGCAACTCCTAAAAAGTCATCATACCAAGGTATTGATGAAATATCAGACAATAGGGAGATTAAATAGGAATATTATTTATCTGATCTGAAAATTTGTAATACCCTTATATCTGAGATAGAAACTAGAATACCTATGGTTTCCTATAGAACTAGTATGCAAATTGTAGCTGATCTTCTAACTGCTACAGAGCAATCTGGACAAGAAGGTATCAAAACAACTTCACTTCTAACAAAGGCAAACTTATCACATTCAAGACTATCAAAGTTTCTTGAAAATCTAACTGGAGCAGGACTAATCAATAGAATCGAATATGATGGAAAAAACACATTTGTCATAACTCCAAAAGGCAGACAATATTTAGAATCATATGCAAACTTTTCTAGTATTGCAGAATCATTTGGTTTAGAACTCTAAACTACTTTTTAGATCTTCTTTTTGCATTTCTTGCTTGTCTATCTTTTTTATCCTTATAGGAACTATAGATAACAATTGCAATAATTCCAGCAATTGCACCATAAAATAATAAAATTAACGGCTGTTCACGTAGTTGACCAGTAGAAGGATTGAAAAATGAAATTGGAATACTTACAATCATAAAAATCAAAATTATCAGCAGATATTTGTCCATAATTTTGAATTATAACAAAACCATATATCTTTTTGAAATATTGAGAAATAGATAGAACATTGTCGAAAATGCTGGATCTGATAGGATTAGCTCTTGTAGTAATAATGTCATTAGGTTTTGTAGGCTTGTTTCAACCCTCAATTGAACCAGGATTATCTCCATTGTTCTGGGGTTGTGCAGGTGCAACATTAATGATCATTATTTTCAAAAAAATGAAAAAGAAACAAGAAGATAATTCAGAATAACTATAATGAATGTTAAGAATTGATCAATTTTCTATAAACCGACAGATCTATAAAGGACAAATCATTGAAAAATTACAGAGGATATGACAGAACAAACTAAACAATGGTGGGAAGGTTTAGGAAAAGAATTAGAAGTAGATATTGAAACTTTTACTGAATAAAAGCAATTAAAAAAATTTTGAAATATTAAAGCCTCGAGCGGGATCTGAACCCGCGACCTAACGCTTACGAGGCGTTCGCTCTACCAGGCTGAGCTATCGAGGCATGTTTGGAAAAATTCATCAGAGTTAATAAAAAGTCTTTCCGAGTTTCATTGAAATGAAAAAAACAATTTCGGGAATTCGAGGAATTTTTGGTTCAGATTTAACAATTAAAGAAACAATGGAATTTTGTAATAATTTTTCATCATTAATCAAGTCGAAAAAATGCATTATTGCGAGAGATACAAGACCTTCAGGTGAAATTATGAAGGAGGTATCAAGTGCAGTACTCTTAAAAAATGGAATTGATGTATATGATTTGGGTTTAGCACCTACTCCAGTAGCATTCAGAGAATCAAGAAAGTATGGCGCAGGAATAATTGTAACATCATCACACAATCCTATTGAATGGAATGGATTGAAATTCATTTTAGATGGAAGAGGAATAAACGAATCAGAATTACCAGAGATTCTGAAAAAACAGAATTTAGAAAATATCAAAATAGGAAATGAAGAAAAAATCTCATCAAATTATGTTCTAGAGGCTAAAGAGATAATTGGAGAAAATCAACAGAAATCTAAAATAATAATTGATGTAGGTGGAGGAGCCGCAAAAAACTATGCTGCAAATTTACTAGAAAGTTTGGGCTGCGAAGTCAGTATAATTAATAATGAATTAAAAAACTGTAATCGAGGTCCAGATCCTACATCAGATAAACTTGATGAGATAAGCACAAAATCTAAAAATTTTGATATAGGTTTTGCATTTGATCTTGATGGTGACAGAGCAGTCGTAGTAAAAGATGGAATAAAACAAACACCAGATATCACTTTAGGATTGGGCATTGCAAAAACATTACAATTAGGATTCAAAAAATTTGTAATTAGCATCGATACTAGTGTAGCAATTGAGAAATTTATCAAAGAACATGGAGGAATTGTAGATAGATCGAAAGTTGGAGAAGCGAATGTTATTGAAAAAATAATTAAAACAAATGCAGATGCGGGTGGTGAAGGTAGTAGTGCAGGATTTATTTTTCCAAAATTCAATTATTGTCGTGATGGCATTTTAACGGCGGGTTTTATTTCATCAATGATACACGATAAAACATATTTTGAAATTCTAAAGTTCATGGAAAGTTTTTACCAATTAAGAGAAAAAACTCAAGTGGATTCTAATCTTCATGATAATGTAATTGAAGAATTATCAAAAAAATTCAATCATAATTTTTCAGAAGTAAATGAAATGGATGGAATTAAAGGAATTATTGATGAGAATAGTTGGGTTTTAATCAGAAAGTCAAACACAGAAGACATCATACGAATTTCTGGAGAATCTAACGACATTGAAAAATGTAAAAAGATAATTCAAGAGAATATAAAATTAGTTAATGATATCTATGAAAAAATTAGATGAAAAAGAAATAATTGAAAAAATTCAGAGGGGTTTAGACAAAAAGAAATTTCTCTCAGACGATGTAGAAAGATTTGAGATTGATGGAAAAAAATTTGTTACTAAAGTTGACACTTTTGTAGAAAGTACAGATAAACCTGAAAAAATGACAATGTATCAGGCGGTGAGAAAAAGCATTATTTCATGTGTAAGTGATTTTGCTTGTAAGGGTGTAAAACCTCAATATGCAATCATTTCAATGAACTTGCCAAGAACATTAAAGCAAAAAGATATTCAAGATATTACAAAAAGTCTCAAGAATTCATCAAAGGAATTTGGAATTAAGATTTTAGGAGGCGATATGAATGAAGGTAGAGAATTTGTTTCACATGTATGCATGTTCGGCAAGTCTCAAAAAAATATCAAAAGAAATGGTGCAAAAAATAATGACATAATTTTTGCTACTGGACCATTTGGTTTAACAGGTGTAGGAATGAAAGTTCTTCTTGAAAATAAAAAAGGCGATAGAAAATTTGTCCAAGAATGTGTCAAATCAGTATTAATGCCAAAATCCAGACTAAAGTTTGGAATCAATGTTAACAAGTTCATCACATCATCAATGGATTCTAGTGATGGTCTTTCAACAACATTAAATGAAATGGCTACTCAAAGTAAAAAGAAATTTCTGATTGAAAAAATTCCTACAAAAAAAGGTGTTTATGATTTTGCAAGATTGAATAAAATCGATTCATTTAATTTAATTTTTGATGCTGGTGAAGAATTTGAATTTATTTTTACAGCAAACAAAAGATTTGAAAAGAAAATTTTAAGTCTTGCAAAAAAATCCAGAATACCAATTATTAGAATTGGCTATGTAATTTCAGGAAAAAATGTATTTTTGAAAGATGGAAAAATTTTAAAAAAAATTGAAAATTTTGGATGGAGTCATTTTAAATAATTATTCACCATACTTTACATCTCTATCAACATTATTCACGATACTGAAAATTTTTTCAGCAGGTAAAACTGAGACACATTCATTCATCCATTGTTCATCTAATTTGAGTAATCTATCCCTATCACTCTCAGGAAGATCATCAGGTTCTGATTCAGGATATAGTAAATGCATTTTGTACCCCTCATTTGCAAGATATTGGCATTTGATCTCTTGGGGCGTCATTCCAGAATCTCCAGAGGGTATCAAATATTGAAATGATATTGAACCAATCAATATTACAGCAAAACCAACTATGACACACAAAATAAGAATTGAAGCCACGTTTAAAATCGGATTTTACAGTATAAGTAGAATTTTGAATTAATATAGACTAAAAATGAGAGTCGTGTTGAAAATCAATGTTTTTTAAACCCCTAACGGTGTGGTAGTCATTGTCAGAAATTGAAGCCGAAGTAGAGGAAGTCGAACTAGAAGAAAGTGTCGAAGTGGAAGATACTGAAGTTCAGACTGAGACTCAAACTGAGACTAAAAAGGATGGACCTGAAAAATGGGGAATTGCCCATATTTACAGTAGTTACAATAATACAATTATTCACATGACCGATCTTACAGGTGCAGAAACTGTATCAATCAGTTCAGGTGGAATTCATGTGAATGCCGATAGATACGAATCATCACCATTTGCAGCAATGAAAGCAGCTAATGCAGTTGTAGAAGCTGCCAAAGTTAAAGGATTTACTGGATTTCATATCAGAGTTAGAGCAGTAGGTGGAGTTGGTTCCAGAGTTCCAGGTCCAGGTGCTCAAGCAGCAATTAGAGCTTTAGCCAGAGGAGGATTTAAGATTGGAAGAATTGATGATGTTACACCTATACCTCATGACACCACTAGAAAGAAAGGTGGAAAAAGAGGAAGAAGAGTCTAGTCAACTACTTTGATTTTTACATTACAATTTTTGGAATTAAAATAGTCCGTCATAAATTTAGCAAATTTTTCTTTATCATTTGAGAAACGATATCTTTGAATCATATCTGCAAATTTCTTTTCAATTCCATCCTGTAATTCAGATTTAAAAGAAATTTTAAAAAAAGTCCAACCGAAATTGTCTACAGGTTCACTAAGTGAGAATCCATTATATGCACTTAACAGAGTTTCCATATGAGATAATGCCTTTTTAATTTGTAAAAGATCATCAAGATAATTTTTTGTTGAGATTTCTAAAATTATTGCCATATCAATCCTCGTCAGTTTGATTACTCAATTTATCAGTCAAAGAAACAAACTTGCCATCTTTTTCCACATTAATTTTTGTCTCCATTCTAACACTTATTCCAACAGCCCTAAAAAGTGACAATAATTTTCCACCATCAAGAGTTTCATTAATCTCTCCAGATGAAATTAATTCAGATAATTTTTGAATAATCATTTTAGTTTCGTTTGGAAATTGATTTTCTGCGTTTTGAAGAACTTCTAATCCTCTAAAGCCCAATCTTTCCAACACAACATCTCGTGAATTTTTTGTAGGGGTTGAATTTGGCTCAGGTTGATTTTGAGTCTGACTGTTCTGAATATTTCGCTGCATCTCAGCTAAACGTTTAGCTTTTAATCTTTCTAATTCAGAATCGTCATTACTCAACCTTTGATCACTCCGATTGGTACCAATTTAGCTACCTTTGTAGCAATTCCTAATGAGTGAGAAACATCGACTACAGAATCAACATCTTTGTAGGCGCTGGGAGTCTCTTCAACTACACCGTCTCTGGTGAGAGCCTTGATGAAAATTCCTTTATCATTGAGAGATTTTTTGACTCCTTCTTCCGTAAAATTTCTTCTAGCTTTTGACCTAGACATGGTTCTGCCTGCACCATGAGCAGTAGAACCAAAACTAAGATCCATCGAATTTGGCTTTCCAAGTAAAATCCAACTAGCAGTTCCCATTGAACCAGGAACTAAAACAGGTTGACCTAAATTTCGATATTTGAAAGGAATCTCATCACGATTTGCAGGAAATGCTCTAGTAGCACCTTTTCTATGAACCACTAATTTTCTATCTTCTCCATTGACTTTATGTTTTTCAACTTTAGCAATATTGTGTGCAACATCATAAACTAACTTCATATCTAAATCAGATTCAGATTGATTGAAAACACGTTCAAATGATTTTCTTGTCCAATGAGTAATCATTTGTCTATTACTCCATGCAAAATTCAATGCAGAAAACATTGCTTTTCTATATGATTCACCCTCTTCAGAAGAATTTGGGACACACGCAAGTTCTCTATCAGGTAATTCAATTTCATATTTACTCATTGCTTGTTCAGAAATTCTCAGGTAATCACTACAGACTTGATGACCAAATCCACGGGAACCACAATGAATTAAGACAGTAATAGTTCCCTCTGTAATACCCATTTTTTCAGCAGCAGCTTCATCATGTATCTCTGCGACTTTTTGAATTTCAAGAAAATGATTTCCTGAACCAAGACTTCCTAATTGTGGTGCACCTCTCTTTCTTGCTTTATCTGAAACTTTGTTAGGATCAGCATTTTTTATTTGACCGTTTTCTTCACACACATCTGAATCATTTGATGAACCATAACCGTTATCAATTGCCCAATTAACTCCATTAACTAAAACCTCATCTAATTGAGAGTTAGATAATTTTACTGCACCTTTAGAGCCGACACCAGATGGAATGGAATTAAAAAGGTCAGTTACCAAATCTTTGAGTTTTTGTCTTACATTGTCTTCAGTAAGATTTGAACGGAGTAGTCTTACTCCACAGTTGATATCATATCCTACTCCACCAGGACTAATCATTCCTTCCTCAGCATCCATAGCAGCAACTCCACCTACTGGAAATCCATAACCTTCATGACCATCAGGAAGAACTACACTATGACCAACTATGCCTGGAATTGAGGCAACATTTCGTGCCTGCATAATAGTTCTATCAGATAGCATTTTTTGGAGTAATTCATCATTAGCGTAGATTCTAACAGGAACTTTCATTCCAGAGTTAGAATCAGCATCAATCTGATATTGATTTTCACCGATTTTTTTAGGAGTATTTGAAGACATGTTATCAGCTAAATACTTTTTGTTCCAATTTTAATCATAGGAATTTCCTCAAAAAACTAAGCATAAGTAGATTTATTTTCGATATATTTTAACAAAAATTATTGGCAATATTACCTATCGATAATGGACGTTATGGAACAAAAGAAATGATGGAAATCTTTAGTGAACAAAAAAAGATTAACTATCAATTAGAAATTGAAGGTGCTGCAGCATTATCTCAAAGTGAAATTGGAATGATCTCAAAAAGTATAGGAAAAGAAATTCACAGAGCAGCAATGTCTGGAAAAATAACTGCAAAAAGAATTAAACAACTTGAAGCAAAAAGTGATCATGACACTGCAGCTTTAGTTGAATCATTAAGTGAGAAATGCAGTAAAAATGCAAGACCATGGATACACTATGGATTAACAAGTAACGATTTAGTTGATACAAGTAACTCTATGCAGATGCGAGATGCATTACAAATTATTGAACCAAAAGTTGCAAAGATTGCATCTATTTTAGCAAAAAAAGCAGTAAAACATTCCAAAGTTCCAGCAGTTGGAAGAACACATGGACAACATGCAAGTATCATTTCATTTGGATTAAAATTTGCAAACTGGGCAGCTGAGATGGCAAAACATGTAGAGAGAATAGAAGAAATTAAGAAAAGAATTTTGATTTGTAAGACATTAGGGGTTGTTGGAACAGGTTCTCTTATGGGTGCAAAGTCATTGGAGGTACAAAAACGAGCAGCAAAGAAATTGAAATTATATCCTGCTGAAGTTACAACTCAAGTTGTTCCAAGAGAAAGATATGCTGAATATGTCTTTGAAATGGCATTAATCGGATCCACATTAGAGAAAATTGCAATTGAAGTTAGAAATCTCCAAAGAACTGAGATAGGAGAAGTTGCTGAGCAATTTAAGAAAGGACAGATGGGAAGTAGTGCTGTTCCTGTAAAGAGAAACCCAATCAAAAGTGAGCGTGTATCATCATTATCGAAATTAGTTAGAAGTCAAGTTGCATTAGCGTTTGAAAATATTCCACTTTGGCATGAGCGGGATTTATCAAATTCAGCTAATGAGCGATTTGTGATTCCTACAGTTTCAATTCTCGTAGATGAAATGCTTGAAACAATGACTAGAATTGTGGATAATTTGTTGGTGAATGAAAAGAGAATTGTTGATAATCTTTTAATCACAAAAGGACAGATATTTGCTGAATTTGTTCTTGAAGCACTAATCAAGAAAGGAGTTCCCAGATTTGTTGCATATAGAGATGTCCAGCGAGTTGCATTTCTAGCAAATGACAAGGGAATGTTATACAAAGATGCAATCAAAAATGATAAAGCATTCTCATCAAAATTAACTGAAAAAGAGATTGATGCAATATTCTCTCCAGAAAAACACTTGGGTGCATCATCCAAAATTATTAGTAACGTAAATCAGTCTGTTCAAAAAACTGTAAAAAAATTCATCTAGTTTTTAGTAAGGTTTTATGAATTTTTGAACCATACTGTAATGCTTTCTTTCTTTTGTTGTATGAAACTTCTGGAACGTTAACTTGTCTAGCTAATTTTCTAATCATATGTTTACGATAAAGATCTTCTGAATCAGTAATTTTCTCGGTTATTGGGACATTCTTTGCATAGTCAATAAAATCTTTAGACAGTAGGGGTTGCAAGATACTCACTCCAAATTCTGATGCAATCATATTGACTGCCTTCATCATTTTTAATTCATTATCAAGTTTGGCATCCATGACTTCAATAATCTTTGATTCCCCTCCCAGAAAGGCATCTCTATAGGCATTATATCCACAAAATAACTCATCAATTCCATTTGCAGTTACTACAGTACTAATTCCTAAACTCTTTGCAAGCTTTGATACATAGTAAAACGCAATACAATTTTCGTTCCAAGATAAATTATCAGTTTTAATTTTTTCATTAATCATAGTTGGTATTGATGGAAAATCTTTTGAATCAATTTCTAAAATATGATGAGAGTAATTCAATTGTTCATTAACTTCTTGTGCAAACAAAATATCATGCGATTGTGCAAAACCAATTGTTAGAAGCACGATATCATAATTCATTTCTTTACAAATTTTTGCAATTAATGTGCTATCAACACCTCCAGAAAATGCAATACCAATTTTTTTGTCTATCACAGTTTCAGAAATCGCACTAGTTATTTCCTCAAATAGTTTTAGATATTTCTCATCCATCATATCCTTCAAATCTACCAAGGCTAATGAATTAAACCCTTTAACTATTAATTTTGGAACAATTCATAATAGATTATGAGATTATCACCAGATGAAATTGATGATGAAATAAAAAATCTACCAGGATGGAGTGTTGTAAATGAGAAACTACACAGAGAAATCGAATTCGATAGCTTTAACCAAGCATTTGGATTTATGACTAGAGCAGCAATGGAGATTGAAAAAATGAATCATCATCCAGAGTGGTTTAATGTATACAACAGATTAACAATTGATTTAATGACCCATGATGCTGGAGGGATCACAAGAAATGATATCAATCTAGCCAAAATACTTAATTCTCTAGTTTGAAAATATTCTAGGCACAAAAATTTCAGAATTTATATAATGACTCCAAGTCAGTTGACATTACATGACGACAAGTCCTACAATATTGGATTCAGATTTCAAATACATTGACAAGAAAGGAAACCTGATGAAAACTCGTACCGAATTGACAGTTGCTCAAATGTTAGAGTTTCTTGAAGATGATTATGAATATAATCACAAGATTACATTGAAAAATGGAACTGAAGTAGTAGTGGATTTCAAAACTAGTAAAGGACTTATCGAAGTTATTGATAATGAAGAAGATATTACAAAATACAAACAAATCAAAGAAGATTTTCCTGATGAAAAAGTTATGGCAATTGGACACGGAAAATATGCTGCACAACTAAAAGAGTTGCAAGATATTGTATTTTATGACAAAACACCGCAAACTGGTTCTATCTTTTTAGATGATGGTTCGTTTGCATTTGATTATGCTCATATACTTCCACTTGTCGAAAAATGTTCTATCTTACATGGACATACATCTTCAGTAATGGTAGAATTGGTTGGACAGATGAAAGATAATTTACTTGTAGATTTTGGAGTAGCAAAAAGAATTGTTAAAGAAGTTCTAGGCGCATTTGATCACAAGTTTTTCATTAATAGAAAGTATATGAAATCTGAAGACGAATCTCATTATGTAATTTCATTTGAGGGTCCTAAAGGAATGTTTGAGTTACAAGTACCAAAAAACACAACTTATCTATTGGAAGGTGAGGCAACTGTTGAAAATCTTTCAAGTGAATTAATCAAACTACTAGCACCTAAAATGCCATCAAATGTAGAGGCAGTAGGTGTTTACATCTATGAGGGTTACAATAAAGGATCCCACATAATATCAAACATTTCAAAAGATAATTTGTAAAATGGACCCAAAAATTACTGAAAAGGCTTGGAATCCAGAATTAGAAGCACAGGTTTTGAAGAAATGGCAGGACTCAGACATTTACAAATTCACTCCAACTGATGAGAACTACACCATAGATACTCCACCTCCATACCCATCAGGCAGACCTTGGCACATTGGAGCTGCTGCTCATTATTCTCAGATAGACATGATTGCAAGAACTGCTCGTATGAATGAGAAAAATGTCTACTTTCCAATAGGAATTGACAGAAACGGATTACCTGTAGAATTCTACACTGAAAAAAAACACAATATCAGAATGAGAGAGACAGACCGTGAAGAATTTTTGAATTTATGTAGAGATGCACTTGATGATTTGGAAGAAGAAATGGTATTGATCATGACAAATCTTGGTTTGAGTGGAGATTTGAAGAATCATTACAGAACAGACTCTCAAGAATACAGGGCGTTAACACAATCTACGTTTATCTCGTTATGGAATGAAGGAAAAATAATTCTAGCAACAAGACCTAACAACTATGATTGGGTTTCAGGAACCACTATTGCAGATGCAGAAATTACATATCAGGACTTGCAAACAAAATTAGTTCATATGAGATTCAAGATAAAAGATACAGACAAAGAAATCATTATTGCAAGTACTAGACCAGAATTACTATGTGCATGTAGAACAATCATTGTTAATCCTGAAGATGAAAGATACATTCCATTTGTAGGAAGTAAAGTAATTGTCCCAATCACTAATGCTGAAGTTGAAATCAAAACTCATCATTCAGCCAAACAGGATTTTGGTTCCGGAGCAGTGATGGTTTGTAGTTATGGTGACCAAAATGATGTAGCACTGTTTAGAGAGATGGAACTAGAAGAGATTGTTGCAATTGGTTTAGATGGAAGAATGACACAAGCAGCAGGAGATTATGCAGGATTAAAGCCAAAACAAGCAAGAGAAAAAATTATTGAAGATTTGGAATCAAAAGGATTTGTGGAGAAAATTGAGGAAATTTCTCACAGAACTCCAATTTCTGAAAGAAGTAAGATTCCAATCGAAATCATTCCAATGGAAGAATATTATCTTAAACAAAAGGACTCAATAGAAAAAATGAGAAAATTAGGGTCAGAAATCACTTTCTATCCAGCTATGCATAAACAAATTTTGATGAACTGGCTTGATTCAATTTCAATTGATTGGCCAATTTCTAGGAGGAGATATTATGGAACAGAGATTCCAATATGGTATTGCTCTAGTTGTAAAGAACCTCATGTTCCAGAACCTGGGAAATATTATCAACCCTGGAAAGAAAAATGTCCAATAGAAAAATGTTCAAAATGTGCTTCAACTGATTTTATTGGTGAAGATAGAACATTTGATACTTGGATGGATTCCAGTGTATCACCACTATTTGTTTCAAAATATCACAAGGATAAAGAATTCTTTGAAAAAGTCTATCCTACATCAATTAGACCTCAAGCAAAAGACATAGTTAGAACATGGTTGTACTATACACTTTTGCGTTGTGATCAATTGACAAGTAAAAAACCATGGAATGAAGCATGGATTATGGGATATGGTCTTGATGAAAATGGAATGAAAATGAGTAAGAGTAAAGGTAATGCTATTGATCCTTTGCCAGTAATTGAAAAATTCGGAGCTGACACGTTTAGATTTTGGAGTGCTAGTGAAGTTAATCATGGATATGATTTTAGATGTAATGAACAAAAAATAGAGTCTACAAAGAAATTCTTGAGTAAGCTATGGAATGTTTCAAGATTCTTGTCTAGTTTTCCTGTTGTTAAGGAAGGCAAACCAACTACAGTGGATAAATGGATTTTATCTGAATTAAATAACTTAGTTAAAGATTGTAAGAAAGGATATGATGAATACAATTTCTTTGTTCCAGCAATTGCAATTAGAGAGTTTACTTGGAACTTGTTTGCAGCTCATTACATTGAAATGGTCAAAAAACGTGCGTATGGAGAAGGATTTTCTGATGAAGAACGAGATGCAGCAATCTACACTTTGCATAAAGTGCTATCGACAGTTTTGAAATTATTGGCACCAATTACTCCATTTATCACTGAACATTTGTGGCAGACATTATACTCTGAAACCAGTATTCATAAAGAAAGACAAGCTGAAGCAGAAGAGGTAGAAGATTATTCCAAAACTACTGAAGAAGTTGTTCAGTTTAATTCCAAAGTATGGAATGAGAAAAAGACAAAGGGATTGTCATTAAAGGATTCCATTTCAATTCAAGTTCCTGAGAGTTTGTCAGAATTTAAGAAAGATTTGCAGTCAATGCACAATTTGGAAGTCTAATTCTTCAAGGAACTAATAAGATTTAGAAAATACTTTTGAACAGATGTATCTTGAGTTAATTCAGGATGAAATGCAGTGCCAATAACATTTCCTTTTTTGACTGCAACTATTTTCTCATTAAATTTTGAAAGTATTTCCACTCCATCACCTACTTCAGAAATTGCTGGAGCACGAATAAAGACGCCACGATATTTTGGAATACTCATAGATTCCAAAGAAATATCAGATTCAAAGGAATCCTTTTGACGTCCAAATGAATTTCGTTCGAGTTTAATATCTAGAATATTTAGAAGTGGCTGATTTGTAGTTCCAACAATACGGTCATTTGCAGTATTTGAGAGCATAATCATTCCTGCACAAATTCCCAATACAGGCATTCCGCTATCAATTTTTTCCTTTAAGGTCTTAAGAGAACCATTAACCAGTGAAAGTTGTCCAATAGTAGTACTTTCTCCTCCAGGAATTACAACACCATCTAATTTTGAAATCTCATCAGAAGTCATTACTTGACTAATTTCTGCATCGATTTTCAATTCTGTTGCAGCCTTTACTAAAGACAAAACATTTTCTTGAACATCACCCTGAATGGCAAGAATTCCTACTTTAAGAGTCATGCAGAACCACCACGATCTTGCATACGTAATTCAAGAGTTTTTACATCTAAACCAATCATGGATTGTCTTTCATCAATCATCTTTTGAGCTTCTTTTACTTTATCAGATTCATTCCAAAATGTGGTAGCCAAAACAATTGCTCTTGCTCTTTCTTTAGCATCATCTGCATTAAAAATTCCAGAACCAACAAAGATACCATCACATCCCAAAGACATCAGATATGCTGCATCAGCAGGAGTTGCAATTCCACCAGCAGCAAAATTGACAACAGGTAATCTCCCAATTTTTGCAGTTTGTTCTACAATATCATAAGAAACCTTAAACTCTCTTGCCATTCTAACCAGTTCTTGATTATCTCCTGAATCATAGATTGCTTTGATTAATCTTAAATCGTCATTTACTTTTTTAATGTGAGTGATTGCTTCTGCAACATTTCCTGTTCCAGGTTCACCTTTTGTTCTAATCATTGCGGCACCTTCTTCAACTCTTCTCAATGCTTCACCTAGAGATCTTGCACCATTTACAAATGGTGTTGTGAAATCCCATTTCCAAATATGACGTAATTCATCTGCAGGAGTCAATACTTCTGATTCATCAATCATATCTACATCTGTTTGTTGTAAAACAAGTGCTTCACTAACATGACCGATTCTACATTTTGCCATTACAGGAATTGTAACAGAATCCATAATCTCTTCAATAATTCTAATACTAGCAGTTCTAGCAACGCCACCTGCTTTTCTAACTTCAGATGGTAGTTTATCCAAAACCATAACAGATACAGCGCCAGCCTCTTCTGCAATTTGAGCCTGTTCAACTGTGGTAACATCCATCACTACTCCATTTTTCAGCATATGTGCAAAACCACGCTTTAGAGTAGAAGAGCCTCTGACAATTTCAGAAGAATCAATTCTTTCACAAACTACTCCATTTGAAGTAGGACGTTCACCAGATAGAGGTAACATATACTAAATCGCACATTTGACTATTTGTACCTATTCAATTATTTTTGAAATAATATCATCTAACTCAACTTCGACCATGGTGATAATTGGTGGAATAAATTCAGAAGTTGCTGATTGTTCAGGCCAATAAATTTGGTTTTCTTTTCCATTAAGGGTGACTTTAACATTAGATTTTTGATAATCAGTAACATTACTTAAAATCTGAAATGATTCAGAAGGAATAGAAATAAACCCAGTTTCTTTAATCAATGATTTTATTTTTGTTAGTGATTTTTCATCAAGTTTTGAGCGGATGTCAGGTTGTATGTATCCTTCATCAGTTACAGAATAAATTAATTCTCCATCATTTTTTATTTTCAAAATTTCTGTTTTTTGAGCTCCAACTCTCTCAGTAACACCATAATCAATTTTTTTTAATTGAAGTTTAGTATATTCAATATCAATTTTATCAAAAGAATTACCAGCAGAAATTGGAATTTCATTTTTGATTAACATTGGTACAGATAACAATATTGCAATTATCACAGGAATTGCACCTAATACCAAAAGTGAACTTTTTACCATATTCTATCAAATTTTGAAAATTATTGCAAATAAATCTTGGTTAAAAGTAACTTAAAATTCAAGTCTATTTCAGTTTGTTTGTGGGGTCGTAGCCTAGCCTGGTAGGGCGACAGTGTCTACGAAAAAGATCACCGCTAAGGGCTCCAGAGGTAAACTAAGCTAAACTGACTCACGGATGATGTAAGTTTGGAGCTGTAGTGACCCGTAGGTCGCCGGTTCGATTCCGGTCGGCCCCACGTAAAAATTCTATTTATTTCTAAGAACGTTTAATGCTGAACCAGCTTTGAACCATTCAATTTGAGAATTGTTGTAAGAATGATTCAACAAAATTTCTTCATTTGTGCCATCTGAATGTTTGATTAAACATTTTACAGGCTTTGATTGTTCTAATGAATTCAAATCAATCAAACTAATTCTATCATCTTCTAAAATTTTATCATAATCATCTGTGTTAGAAAATGTTAATGCCAAAATTCCTTGCTTTTTAAGATTGGTTTCATGAATTCTGGCGAAACTTTTTGTAATTACTGCTCCACATCCAAGATATCTTGGAGTCATGGCAGCATGTTCTCTACTGCTTCCTTCACCATAATTGTTATCTCCGATAATTATCCAAGACATTTGTTTTTCTTTGTAGTCTCTAGCAATTTTTGAAAAATTCTCTAGTTGATTATTGAGAGTGTTTTTTCCTTTTCCTACTTCATCATTAAATGCGTTAACTGCTCCTAAAAGCATATTATCACTAAGATTGTCAAGGTGTCCTCTTAGTGATAGCCATGCTCCAGCAGGAGAGATATGATCTGTAGTACACTTACCTTTGGCTTTGACCATAATAGGTAAATCAACAAAATCCTTTCCATTCCATTTTTCAAATGGTTGTAATTTTTGAAGTCGTTTACTGTTTGGGTCAATGATTACTTCCAAACCATCTGAGTTTACTGGAGGTGCTACAAAAATTCCTTCAGGTTTAAGAAAACCATTACTTGGAACTTCAGGTGCAGGTTGTGGAGGTTCTAATTTGAATTTGGTTCCATCAGAAGCTGTCAGTTCATCAACTAATGGGTTGAAAGATAGTTTTCCAGATAGTGATAATGCAATAATCATTTCAGGACTACCAATAAAATTCAGAGTACTTCTATGACCATCGTTTCTGCCAGGAAAGTTTCTGTTAAAAGTAGTAATGATAGTGTTTTTTGCATCTTTTTCCAGTTCAGGTCTATTCCATTGTCCAATACATGGTCCACATGCATTAGCTAAAACTGTTGCACCAATATCAATTAGTGAACTCATTTGACCATCTCTCTCTATAGTTCCTCTGATTTGTTCAGAACCTGGAGTTACAAGTAATGGAATTTTTGCTTTAATTCCTTTTTGTTTTGCTTGTTCAGCAATACTTGCAGCTCTAGACATATCCTCGTAAGATGAATTTGTACAACTTCCAATCAATGCTACTGAAATAGGATCAACATAATCGTTTGACTTAACATCATCAGATAATTTTGAAATTTCTCTTGCTAAATCAGGAGTATGAGGACCAACAATATGGGGTTCTAAAGTAGAGAGATTAATTTCAATTACTTTATCAAAGAATTTTTCTGGTGATTGTTCAACTTCAGAATCTGCAACTAGTAATTCTTTATTTTGATTTGCAAGTTCAGCAATCTCACTTCGATTGGTGTGTTTCAAGTAAGTTTCCATTCTTTCATCATATGGAAAAATTGAACAGGTTGCACCAATCTCAGCACCCATATTTGTTATAGTTGCTTTTCCAGTACAACTAATTGAACTAGTACCAGGTCCGAAATATTCAACAATAGAATTAGTTCCACCAGAAACTGTAAGTTGTTCGGCAACTTTTAGGATAATATCTTTTGGTGCAGTCCACCCGTTAAGTGTTCCAGTTAATTTTACACCTATTTTTTTTGGATAAAGTAATTCCCAGGGCATTCCAGCCATTGTTTCTGCAGCATCAAGACCACCCACACCAATTGCAATCATTCCTAAACCACCTGCATTTGGAGTATGTGAATCTGTTCCAATCATAAGACCTCCTGGAAAAGCATAATTTTCTAAAACAACTTGATGGATAATTCCTGCACCAGGTTTCCAAAAACCACAACCATATTTTGCAGCAGCAGATTGAAGAAATTTGAATACTTCACTATTTTCATCTAATGAAACTTTCATGTCAACATCACCTTGAACTTCAGCTCTAATCAGATGATCACAATGAACAGTTGTTGGTAATGCTGCTTGTTTCAATTCGGCTTGCATGAATTGAAGCATGACCATCTGACCTGTTACGTCCTGAAGGGCTACCCTGTCAGGTTTTAGAAAAACATAATTTTTTCCACCTACAAAATTTGTTCCATCCACATCATAGAGATGACCAGATAGAATTTTTTCAGTTAAAGTAAGAGGTTTTCCAGTAACACTTCTAAATTTTTGAATATTCTCATTTAATTTCTGATAAACTTTAGAAACTAATTCTGGAGTTGTTTCAACATTCACAGTATAATTGAAAATTTGCCCGAATTTATTATTATCATAAAAAATCAAAAATTAAAGAAAATTCTTAACAATTATAAGCCAAAAGCCACTTTATATAACATTGTCAATGTTTTACTTAATTTCATGGAGTGAGGTTTTTGGTCAATAAAGGATTTCCAAAATTTGGAATGTCACAAGCAGGAGCTTATGTTGCTGCATTAAAAAATTATAATTTACCAGATTTTATTTTAGCAATGATAGCAAAAGAATGTAAATCAGATTTACTTGAAAGAGGTCGAATTGATGACAGATTACAAAGTATGAATGATGACGCATTAGAATTACTCCACAAAGTATTTGTAAATTGTGAGGAAGATGATGTAGGAAAATTTGCACAATACAGATTTTATGCATATGTTTCTAGCATGTATCACAAATGTGAGGTATTAGTTAATGAAGCAATTCCTGGCGCAACAGGTAAAAATCATAAAATTCAGGTTGCAGTCAAAAATAATGGAATGTATATTGCAGTAGCAACAAACAAGGCTACTGGTAATCCCGTAAATAAAAAAGACACAGAGAAATTTTTTGAGATGGTAGACGATATCAAAAAAGGAGAACAGGGTACAATGCTTGCTGATGCAATTTACGGCTCATCAGTTGGATTCAGAGGTGAATCTCTAGTATTATTAGAAGAAATGAGTAAAGTAAGAAATGATAATGATCCAGAAAATAAATTAGATTTTAAAACAGCAAATTTTGAAAACAACATTTATTCGGTCACAAAATGTTAATCATTTTTAAGTTCTTTAGTATCCACAGTTAAGAACATTGGTTTTTGGTTAGTTAATTTAAAATTCTCATCATATTGTTCAAATTCCAATTGATTAAAGAGGTGTTTTGTCCATAGTTCATGAACTTCTTGATGATGTTTTTTTCTTCCAGCCAGTCTTAACATCTCATGTAAAATTTCATGAGATACAGTTGTACAGTTTTTTTCTGCTAGAAAAAGTGAATCATCAGAATCTTTTAATGATTGCCAAGTAATCATGCCAAAATTTTCTGCGTAATATCCCTCACAGGTGCAATCTGTCCACAATGGTCTAAAATTTGCCAAGTAAAAATGATAGACATCTTTTCCACGTGCTTCATGATCTCGGATTAGAGTGTGAGTATCTATTCGTCTAAAAAGATTGGATGGTTTGACAACCATCTCATCGCATTGAACTTCATAATCTCTGTCAAATTTTTCTTTAATCCAAATTTTAAAAAATTGTGCCATTTTTTGAATATATTCAAATTCAAATTGACGTTTATCACTTTCTTCTTCTTTTTTAAGAAAAATAAAATGTAGAATCATTTCAAGAAAAAAGGAGGTTTATGATTGGCCTTCAATACCCATAAGGGTCAAAGTAGAACGAATTTTTTCGATTTTTCTAATCTTCCAAGTGATTGTCTCTCTTAGTTTTTCGACTGTATCGGATTCGATTTTGGCCAAAATATCATAAGCGCCGAAAGTTCCATGAACTTCTCTCACACCTTCTAAGCCCTTTAGTTGCGAAATGATTGCTTCTTCAGAACCTAGTTCACAGTTTATTAGAACATAAGCTGTTGCCATAATTCAATTAAGCTGTACGACTATATCAATAAAACGATTTGTTTTAGGTTTGAGAAAGCTTTAAAATTTCATCCCAAATTGTTTTTGGAACAGGCATAACAGACAATCTAGAAATTCGCACTAATTCCCAATTTTCGAATTTCTTATTATCTTTTATTTCATCTAAAGTAACTGCTCTTTTGAGATGTTTTTTGTATTTGACATCAACAACTATGAATCTAGGATTATCTTCTTTTGGGTTTGGATAAGGTTTGGAAGTAATTTCCATTATTCCTACTGCCTGTCTTTCATCTCCAGTATGGTAAAAAAACACTTGATCCTTAGGTTTCATTTCTTTCATATGTTTTAGAGCTAAATTATTGTGAACTCCGTCCCAAACAGTTGTTTTATCTTTTTTTAATTGTTCAAAATTATATCCTCTTGGACCACTGGGTTCCTGTTTTGCAAGCCAGAAATTTGTCATTAAATATTTTCAAAGATAGTATGTTTTATTTTTTTGTAAAATTGTTCCCCGGTTCTGACTCGCGCAAGTTCATTGGTATTTTAGCCTTAACCTCCTTGGGTTCTGAAACCGGGGCTGCCCATTATGTAGCACACCTGGGTGAATTAGAAATCATGGGTATCGTTACGATCAACTCATCCTAATCCGTCTGCATGCCTGCTCGTTGGGCAAAATTGATTGATAGAACTTACTAAAAACCATTGATGAGAAAAGTGAAATAAAATAATATTTAATTAAATTAATTAAAAAATATTGGAAATTAAAGATACAAGATTATTTTTTATAGGAATTATTATACTCATCATAGGTTTGTTTGTTGTGATTTTTGATTATTCACAATTACAATTATTAGAGAATGATTATTCATTAACATCTGAGGAAAAAGAGATTCTTTTTAAAATGCAAATTGAATTTCTGATTGGAAATATTTTATTAATATCAGGAATTAGTATGACAATAATTTCAATATTTAAAAAATTAAAGGATTGAATTAGATAGTGAAATTTCAAAACCCATTACTGGAACACGAATTTTATAATTCTCTAATACTTTTGAATTAATTTTTCCAATCAATCCAACAGAATTATTTTTTATTGTGATATTTGCACAGTAGCCATCTTCAAAGAGTGGTTCTGAATTGGTTTTGGTTTCAATATCTAAATCAAAAGAGGTTTTTAGAGCTGACTGTAAAATAGACTTCATTTCAGAATAATTTGCATCTTGATGGGCAACAATTCCTGCAAAATTGAATTCTTCATCAATCTCTTTTCTAGACAAGAAGACAGTTCCAGTTTCAAATATTTTTTGTGGATATGGTTCATGGATATTTCTGGATAAATTTTCAATTAATTGTGGCAATATAGAATCGCGTAGGATCGTATGTTCCAAACTTTTTGAATCTAAGACAGATAGTGATAATGAATCAATTCTATTTGAATTGTCATAAAGAATTCTTTTACTTGTAAGACTGGAATTAAGTGCTTCAATAAATCCGAATCCAACCATGGAATTTGTCAAGAGCTTAATTTTTTCAGAAATTAAATTTGTTTGTCCAATTGTTTGGGATGGAGTTAAAGTTGGAGTTAAATTTTGAATTCCATATCCTAGTGCAACTTCTTCTACTAAATCCATTTCACCAAATATATCAAAACGATATGCGGGTATTGTGCACTGAATTTTTTTTCCTTTAAGAACACCATCTAGCCGGCATTTTTTCAGACATGAAATGATTTTCGATGTATTAAGATCTAGTCCTAAAATTTGGTTTACTAGTAATGGATCCAATAAGATTTTTCTTTCAAGAAATTTTGGAGATGAATTTTTTGCACCAGAGATATTTATTGATTCTAATGAGAAACCTGCGCTTTGTAAAATGGTTGCAACAATTGCAAGCATATTTTCTGCTTCTTCTTTATTAATTCCAGTAACTTCAACAAAAAGATTTTTTGTTTTTGGTAGGACTGTTGTTATCGAGCCATTTATGATAGGAGGAAATGATACAGTTTGATTATTAGAATCTAAAATTATTGGAACTTTTTGTGAATTTGCTAGTAAATGTCCATAATCTTTTCCAACTTGGGTGGATTCTAAAATTTGAGTTATTGAGCTCTCTGATTTTGCATTTAGTGGAATGAATTTATGCGTTCTAGATGTAGTGGTGTAAATTAATGGAAATTGAATTTTATCTAAGTCATGTATTCCAATAGAAGATTTTTTTCTTTGTCTACCA
Source organism: Candidatus Nitrosopumilus sp. (assembly GCA_008080815.1). Lineage (GTDB taxonomy): Archaea > Thermoproteota > Nitrososphaeria > Nitrososphaerales > Nitrosopumilaceae > Nitrosopumilus > Nitrosopumilus brisbanensis. The sequence continues at coordinate 3,781 of VMDM01000006.1, read as the reverse complement.
ATTCCAAAATGAAGATCTTCCTGCATTGCCATAAATTGTTTAATTATTTGATCATCTATCTTACCGCCTTTTGCAATAATTCCTGTTACAAAAGGTCGTACTTTGGAAACATCATTTTTTACAGTTATTGAATAGTTTTTAGAATTTGTAATTTTTAATTTTAAAATTCCTGTTTTAATTCCTAATAAGCCCTGCATACCTAATGCAATTCCAAAATCAGTTGAGAAATCTGGACGATTTGGACTATATTCAATTCGTATAGAATCATTTTCTTCAGATTCAATATCCAATCCTAAAAATGGTAAATTATCGGAAAGTTGTTTTTTAGAAACTTTACCAATTAATTTCTGAAGATTTTTGAAGGATAATTCAACTACTGGCATTTTGGCACATTCCTCAACCAATCTAAGTTGTTGTTATAGAATTCTCTGACATCATCTAATCCATATTTGAGCATTGCAATTCTTTCTATTCCTCCACCCCATGCAAGAACTGGTTTGGTAATTCCCAATGGTTTTGTTACCTCTGGACGGAAAATTCCCATTCCAAATAATTCTACCCATTTTCCTAGTCTATCATTATAGACCATAGTTTGCAGGGATGGTTCAGTGTAAGGGAAAAATGTCGGCCAGAATTTAATTTTTGTAATTCCAATTCTTTTGTAGAATTCTCTTTGAATACCCATAAGATTCCTTAATGTTGCATCTTTGCCAATTACAACACCTTCAATTTGATTAAATTCTACTAAATGTTTGTAACTAACTTTTTCATTTCTAAAAACTCTCCCAAGAGAGAAAAATCTTGCTTCATCAGGTTTTGTTTCTGCTAGATGTTTAATGGTAACACAAGTTGTATGAGTTCGTAAAACCATTTTTTGAGATTCCCGAATATCCCATGAATATTTCCAATTATTTTTATGAGAAGCTGAAACTTTTTTAATTTGCTCAGGAGTTGCAATTTTTTTAGATAAAATTCCATCTAAGTAGAATGTATCTTGCATTTCTCTTGCTGGGTGGTCTTGTGGGGTAAACAATGCATCAAAATTCCAAAAGCTTGATTGAGTCATGTTACCAATAATTTCAGAAAAGCCTAGTGTGACAAAAATTTCTCGAATTTCATCAATTGTATCTTTTAATGGATGAGTTCTTCCCATAAAGGTCTGTGGAACTTTTGCCTCCACATCAATTCCAACTGGCAATTCAGAGACTTGGATATTCTTAGAGGATTCAGATAAACTAATTTCTTTAATTTTTTCAATTTCCTCTTCAAGAAAGTCGGGTCTTTTTTGTAAATATTCAATTTCAGTTTTATCTAGAACATCAATTGAAGTTTTTTCTTTTTGAATTATTTCAATAGTTTTTTCACCGGGAATTTTGTCAGGTTTGTTTTTTAATGATATTTCATTATTATTGGTCTCAATCCAGTTATTTTTTCGTGCTAAACCAATTGAAGGACCAAAAACTGGTCCTAGTTCTTTTTGTAAATCGGTAATATTTCTTGGTCCATCAAATAATAATTGAAGTAATCGTTTTTCCGGTAAACCGTTTTCTAGAGATTCAAGACCATTTTTGCCTAAACGATAGAAAATTTTTTGGGTTTCATTTACATTGATAATTTCTTTGAGTCTCAACCACTCGATTCCTCTGCGAATTTGATCAGATGATAGTTTTGTGGATTCCTCTAATTGTTCAGGAGTTTGGTTTTCATTAATTTTCAATGATGAAATAATTTTTTTTTCAATTTCATGTAATACCTGAGACACACGAAAAAGTGCTAAAAAGACTTTTTAAACCTTAACCTAAGAAAACATGAATGTCTGCGGATGATTTTACCGTTACTCCTTGGCATGTTGAAGGAGAAATCGATTATGAGAAACTAATCAAAAAATTCGGTACTGAAAAAATTAATTCCGAGCTATTAGAAAAAATTCGAAAAATTACGGGTGAGGAACATTTTATGTTAAGAAGAGGAATTTTTTTCTCACATAGAGAATTAAACAGAGTTTTAGAGGATTATGAAAAAGGTAAGAAGTTCTTCCTATATACTGGAAGAGGACCTTCTGGAAACACACACATCGGTCATCTTGTTCCATGGGTGTTTACTAAATGGTTACAAGAAAAATTTGATGTAAATTTGTATTTCCAATTAACAGATGATGAAAAATTTTTCTCAAAACCAAATCTAACATTAGAGGATACAAAAAAATATGCTTTAGAAAATGCTTTAGATTTCATTGCATTGGGTTTTGATCCAAAGAAAACAAAAATTATTATCAATACTAGAAATATTCAAACATTATATCCAATTGCAGCTCAAGTTGCAAAAAAAATTAATTTTTCAAATACAAAAGCTACTTTTGGTTTTACAAATGAAACTAATTTAGGAATGATTTTCTACACATCTTTACAATCAGCACCGTGTTTTATTGAAGATAAACCAGTATTGATTCCTTTAGGAGTTGATCAAGATCCTCATTTTAGATTAACTAGAGATATCGCTCCCAAAATTGGTAAAGAAAAACCGGCATTAGTTCACAATATAATGATTCCAGCCTTAGAAGGTCCTGGTGGAAAAATGTCAGCATCAGATGAAAATGGTACTATCTATACAACTGATGCTCCAAATGTAGTTAAAAAGAAGATTAACAAATATGCTTTTTCTGGTGGTCAACCAGATTTAGAACAACATAGAAAACTCGGTGGAAATCCCGATATTGATGTATCATATCAGTATCTTAGAATATTTTTTGAACCAGATGATAGTAAACTTAAAACGATTTATGAAGAATACAGGTCTGGAAAATTACTTTCTGGAGAACTAAAAGCAATTTTAATTGAAAAAATTAATCAATTTCTTGCAATTCACCAAGAGAAAAGAGAAAAGGCTAAAGACCAAATTGATGCATTTTTGTTGGAAAATAAATGAAAGTAATAATATCATGTGATGATAAATATGAAGCCCAGAAGCTATCGAGTTTAATTTTTGTTAAAGAAGGTAATGAAACTTTCATTACAGGTATTCTAAACATTGTAGAAAATGAACTAGTTATTTCCGTGAAAGACAAGTCGGCTCACAGTATATTGTTAGAAAATTCTCAAAATGTAGAAAAATTTGCAGATTTTGTTCAATCAATATTAGATAAAGACCATAAAATATTATCTACAAAGATAATCGATAAACAAGTTGAAATTGTTAAAGGCTGATTACCATCCAAATGCAGCATAAAGAGCTACTATTCCAACCATTGCAATCATTGCGATTCCCATTGCTTTACTGTCGCCATTCATTTTATTCTAAAAAATTTAGTTATTGATGTGTTAATAAATTTTCAGATTTCTATCTAGGAAAAAATCTACTTTTTTTGTTATATTTTTTGGGGTTTGATGAATTTGATCTAGTTGGTTTTGAAACTGGTTGCCTAATTTCGTTACAATTTAGACATAATACATTTAGCTCTTTTCTAGCAAGTTCTGGATCTGAGATATATTTTGCCCAAGAAGAAACAGCACCGCTCCTTCGTACATTATCAAAGATAGCATCATCGTAAATATGACTAAAGCCTAGAGCTCTTTCATCACGAAAACCACAACTAGAACAAATTTTTCCACCTAGAATTTGAAACAGTTTTTCTTTAATGGTTGAATAGAATTTTTCAGAACCATTTGAGAGGAATTTCTCTTGTTTTTTTAGAAATTTATCATTCTTGACTTTCGATTTTGAATAGTCATTTTTTGAATAGTCATTTTTTGAATAGTCATTTTTTGAATAGTCATTTTTTGAA
>VMDM01000042.1 GCA_008080815.1 Candidatus Nitrosopumilus sp. | reverse complement strand
CGCTCCAAAGAGAAAAACTGCAGCTAAAAAAGCAGCTCCAAAGAGAAAGGCAGCACCAAAACGCAAAGCCGCTCCAAAGAGAAAAACTGCAGCTAAACGCAAAGCAGCTCCAAAGAGAAAAACTGCAGCTAAACGAAGACGATAGACTGCATAATCACTTTTTTCTATACTAACGATTTAATTTGTTTCTAAATTCGAATTTAGAAATATAGTTAATCTTCATCAGAGATTTTTAATTCAGGTAAAACGAAAATTTTTTCAGGAATGATTTTCAAAGTGATTCTTTTTTCACCTTCTCGTTTGAATGGATAATTTTTTCGACCCATGTATTGTTGTGTAAGTTTATCAGCATGAACATAATCATAATCAGGAATAATTTCAGAAACCACTCCGCGAATAGTTACCATATCAAGAGGATTTGAATTCGACACCACTGAAACTGCAACTCTAGGATCACGAAGAATATTTTTGTGTTTAATTCTACCTTCTGCAGTATTAATCAAAATGAATTCTTGATCAATATTTCCCCAAACTGGAGATAATTGCGGAGAACCATCTTTCATAGTAGTAGCAATAAAAACAAGATTTTTTTTCGAAAATAATTCTTGGATTTTTGGATTCATTTAAGACTCATTTCTCCAAATTGTGGAGAGTTGTTCGATCTTAGTAATGATCTCTAAAGCCTTCTCATTATTGCGTTCTTGCATAGCTACAGAAAACTCATAACCTAAACGAATTGCCTCAGGAGACAGATCTTTTATGGATTCAAGTTCCCGTCCCTCAATTTTTATTCGTTCACCAATGGCACACATTTTCCAATTGTCTGACAAATCTTGATGTTCCTTTCCCAATTCCTCTTGAACATTTTTCCTCCAATTTGTCAGAGTCATCTTTTCGATGAGATCTTCTGTTTTTTGTGAATAGAATACTCTAACCATGGATATACTCCACGCACGAAATACTTAGATTTTGCGATTATTTTCCAGAGTTTTCAAACACATTTGTCATTGCTCTGTTCATTATCTCCATTACGAGATATTGTGAATATTCTTCAGATTTTTTGCCTTTGGTTGTTGAAGTTTTTGGAGTTAATCCTTTGAGGATTTTTTCGATTTTGGTAGAGGTGTTATCAATGATTTTTGAATATTTTGATTCAAAATCATCGGGCGTCTGAAAGTCAAGCAATTTCGTCGATGTTCCGTAGAATTTTGTGATTGCACCCCTGGACTCTTCTATTTTGACAATTTCTATTAGATTTGATTCTTTGAGAATCTCGATATGATGTCGAATTGTTGTAAGCGCTTTTTTATGTCCGGATTTTTTAAGCGCGGTTGCGATTTGGTCTGCAGACATTGCTTGTCGGTAAAGAAGTTCTACAATTTTTGCCCGTACAGGGTCTTCAATTGCACGTGCCTGTTCAACATTTGTCGTAACAATACGATTTACTTTGATTTGCTTTTCTAGCAGAGTTGACATACAATTTCATTTTCAAAGTGATCTAAAAGATCCTTGTATCATATTTTTTTGTCTAATCGCATCAATTTTTTTTAATTTCAAAAATTTTCGTAGTGTTTTAAAAAAATTGTATCCGTTACAATGTTTATTGTATCCGTTACAATGTTTATTGTATCCGTTACAATGTTTATTGTATCCGTTACAATGTTTATTGTAACGATATTAAACAAATGGTAGTATTATCAAAAATATAATAAATTATCAAAAAATCAGTGATTTTGGGACAGTGTTAGGAAAATGTACTAAATCAGTAAGATATTGGGAAAATCAGAAAAAACTAATTCGAGTTGAAACTTGACTATTAGTCAACAAACAATCAATTCTAAAGAGAATTACCAGAAATTCTCTCAAAAGCATGGACATATCTTTCTGTCATCTTAGAAATTATTTCAGATGGAATTTCTGGAGGGATTGGCTCTAATCCTTTAGAACGTGAATCATCAAATTGTTTTTGATATCCATTACTAGTCAACCAATCACGAAGAATTTGTTTGTCATATGCTTCCTGAATTTTTCCAATTTGAAATGAATCCTTTGGCCATAAACGATATTCATCTGGACCAATGGAATCACCAAGTGTGATTTCCCCATCAAGTAATCCAAATTCAAGTTTTAAATCGGCTAAAATGAATCCCGATTCATCTGCAATACTACTCATTTTATTATAAATGTCAATAGAAGTTTTTTCAAGTGATTCGTATTGCTCAACAGTTACCAAATTCATATCGATTGCTTTAGTTTTATCAATTGGAATATCATGTTCTGATTTTGTTGTAGGATCAAAAAGTGGTTGGATTAACTTTGCTGCCATTTGAGTATCAGTATTATCAGGAAGTTTTATCTCGCCATTTTTCCAACGATTCACTAAACTACCATAAAAATATCCTCGTACCACACATTCAATTGGAAGCATCTTCATCTTCTTTACCAAAATTTCATTTTCCGAAGTTCTCTTTACAAAGTGATTTGATACAGGTAATTCATTAAACCAAAATTCTGCAAATTTACACAAGACTTCACCCTTTCTAGGAATATTTTGTTTAAATTTTACATCATATGCAGATACTCTGTCGGAAAATTTGAAAATTAAGTGGTCATCATCAAACTCGTAAAGATCTTTAACTTTTCCACTGGTTAGAAATTTCAATCATTGTTGTTGTAAAATAATGGAATTTAACTGCTAGGAAGTACTATGAACCCATCATACCTACCATTTTAGGCATTTCACGGTAGGCTTTACTTACAAAAACATCATTATCTGCGCTAACCATTACAAATTCCATGGGATTTTCAGGTGGGGGAGATACAATAATTTTCTGTCCTGCTTTTAGAGTACCAAATTCCAAGACATCACCGGCACCAAAATTTACTCTTAGATTAGTTAGTGCTTCAGAACCAGTATTTTGAATGGTTACTCGCCCCATTGTAAACATGCCTTGTTCATCAAGTAATGGATCGACAAAAATATCATATGATTTGCTAGAAACAGAAAGTTTCAAAACATCTGCACCAAAAATTATACCCATTACAACAATTGCACCAATACCAATTCCTATTACTGCAGTATATTGATTCACAAAATAATTGAACTAGGGTAATAATTAAAACTGATTAGTTTACCTTCACGCCATTCCAAAATGCAACCATACCTTTAATTTTCATAGCTGCTTCATTTGGTTCTGCATAATACCATGCACAATCTTTGTTGGTTTTTCCATTTATGGTTACAGAATAGTAATTTGCCATTCCTTTCCAACCACAAAAAGTTGTTAATTCAGTTTTTGTAAAATATTCTTGTTTGATTGAATCAAATGGAAAATAGTGATTACCTTCAACTACTACTGTATCATCACTTTCAGCAATAACTACATCATTCCAAGTTGCTTTCATAACTCAGTTTCGTATTTACCATATTTAATTAAACCTAAAAAAATTAAATTAATTTTAGATTTGAGCTTTTACTTGTTCACGTTTTGAGAAATCTGGTTTAATTCCCAATGAATCATAATTTCCTGAAGAACATGTAAAGCACATGGAATCTTTTGGAATTCCTACTGCATTTGCCAAATTTTCAGCATCATTATAGCCCAAAAAGTCAACGCCGATACTTTTTCTAACCATTTCAGTTATTTCATCATGAGTCATTTCTTTACCATCAGTGAATGTTGCTAATTCCTCACGAGATGGAAAATCAATTCCAGCATAACAAGGATAGTTAATTTGAGGATATGTAATCAGCATGCTAATTTTTTTGGCTCCTGCACGTCGAAGCGCCTTGATGATTGCTTTTGAACTAGTACCTCTAACTAGGCTATCATCAATTACAACTACATGTTTATCTCTAATGATTTCACTGATTGGAATAATCCACCTATTGATTTCTACTCTGTCACTTTGGTGAGGTTCTATGAAACTTCTCAGTGGACCTTTTTTGCTATATCTATCTTTGAGTAATCCCTCATCAAATGATACACCTAATTCTTGAGCATAACCAAGTGCTGCAGGTCTTGCAGAATCGGGAACTGGAATTACTAAATCAGCATCTTTGATTGGGAATTTTTTTGCCATGAATTTTCCAATTCGTTTTCTTGCCAAGTAGATATTTTGACCTTCCATCATACTTGAGGGATGTGCAAAGTAAGTAAATTCAAATGAACAGTGGGCTCTTTTAGAATCAGTTGAGAATGATTCAGATTCCAATCCATTTTTACTAAGTTTGATCAATTCACCTGGAACAATATCTCTTTGTAATGTTGCAGATACTGCTGTTACTGCAGATGATTCTGAAGTTACAATGTATGTTTGATCAGATTCTTTGTATCCAAGAACCATTGGTCTAAATCCCTTAGGATCTCTTGCAGCATAAACAGAATTATCATCAGATATGAATGTGAAACAATATGAACCAACCATCTCATTTTTTAAAATAGATAAAGCCTTTCCAATTTCACCGTTTTCTGAAATTAATGAAACAAGTCTTTCTGCGGCAACTAAAGTATCACTTGCATTTTGAGGAGTAAATGAACATCCACCTACAAGATTAGATAGTTCTTGTGCATTTGCAATGGTTCCATTATGAGCAACACAAAGATCTTTGACTTTAAGTGGTTGAGCATTTTCTAGAGTACTTGTTCCCATTGTAGAATATCTAACGTGTCCAATTACACATGGTGATGCGTATTCTTCGGCAATTTTCTTAAACTCATGAGAGGAATGTGCAACTAGACCAACTTTTTTGAAAGGAGGTTTGTTAGGTACAGCCAACCCCCATGCTTCCTGACCTCTGTGTTGTAAAGCACGTAAAGCATCAATTGCCATAGGAACAACATTTGTTCCACTCATACTGTAAATTCCTACAACGCCGCAATTTTCTTTGGGTCTATCATCTAATTTATGGGAAACAGAATTTTCAGACATTTAAAATCAAATCCCTCAACGAATTAATCCATATTTTTTGAGCTTTATCAACTCTTAGATCAAGAATTTGTTTATTATTTTTGGAAAATGTAACAGAGTCATTTCCAAATGTACCTAATTTTTCATGAAAGACATTGTGTTTTTTGAGAATTTGAATCACTTTTGTTAGATTGCTTTTAGGAACTGTCAACAAGTAACGAGAATGACTTTCAGAGAAAAGTAGCTTCTCATCAGAGAGTTTGTTTTTAGATATTTTATCAATTTTTAGAGAACAACCAATATTATTTGTCATACATAATTCAGAAACTGCAATTGCCAAACCACCTTTTGAACAATCATGGGCATTTTTGATTAACTTTTTAGAGATTATTTCTAAAACGGAATTCATGTTATTTTTTGAACTTTTAAAATCAACTTTTGGACAAATGCCACCAATATGGTGATGAATGTATTCATAATATTCAGAACCACCCATCTCATCTTTTGTTTCACCAACTAAAAGTAAAACATCACCAGAAGTAATAGGAACTGGAATTAGAGGATTCTTTTCAATTAATCCAATCACTCCAATTAGTGGAGTTGGTTTGATTGGTCCCTTGGGAGTTTCATTGTAAAGACTTACTTTCCCACCAACACAAGGAATCTTGAAATCTTTTGCATAATCTGCAAGCCCATTAAGAGTTTCAAGAAATGTCCAGAAAATTTCAGGATCTTTTGGATTTCCAAATTGTAGGTGATCCAACATTCCAATTGGTTTTGCACCTGTACAAACTACATTCCTACACGCTTCTTCAAAACAACCTATTGCGCCCTCTCTAGGATTGATGTAGCAATGTTTTGGATTTCCATCAATTTTTACAGATAAAAATTTTCCATTATCTAATCTCAAAACAGATGAATCTTTTCCAGGTTTAACTACAGTTCTAATTCCTACTTCATGATCATATTGTCCATAAACCCATATCTTACTTGAAATATTTGGAGAGCCTAACAAATCAAGAAGAGATTTTTTCAAATTTGGAATTTTTAATTTTTTATCATTTTCGATGTTTTGAAGATATTTTGGTTTTTTTGAAGGTAAATCTAAAAGAGTTGCGTTTGCAACAACATCAGTGGGAAGATTTGCAAATGTTTTTTTTCCCTGTGTAATATGCATCTGATTATCATTTTTTACAATTCCAATTACAGAGCAACCAATTCTAAATTTCTTACAAATTTGTTCTAATTTTTTCAATTTTGTTTTACTAGTAATTATCAACATACGTTCTTGAGATTCAGATACCATAATTTCATGAGGAACCATATCAGATTCACGGGTGTGGACTTTGGAAACATCCATTTCAATTCCAATACCCATAGCATCAGCAGTTTCAGAGATGGCACAAGATAGACCGCCACCGCCTAAATCTTTCATTGCATGAATTAGTTTTGCATCTCTTGCCTCAAGAATTGCTTCAATGATTAATTTTTCAATAAATGGGTCAGGAATTTGTACTGCTGAACGGTCTTCAGATTCTAATGAATCAGAAGCAAATTGAGAACCACCAATACCATCACGCCCAGTAGAACCGCCAAGTAAAATTACTAAATCACCTTTGTTGGCATGATTTTTGATTAAATTTTCTTTTTTGCCAAAACCTACTGATGCAACATCAACAAGAGCATAATTTTCATAACATTCATCAAACTCTACTTCACCGCCAATGGTTGGAATTCCCAAACAATTTCCATAATCAGCAATTCCAGAAACAGCATTTTTGAAAAGCCATCTAGCTTGTTTATCTTTTTCAATATTTCCAAATCGTAATCCATCTAAAATTGCAATAGGTCTTGTTCCAGCAGAGAGAATATCACGAATTACACCACCAACACCAGTAGCAGCACCCCCATAAGGTTCGACAGCAGATGGATGATTATGACTTTCAATATGAGCTGTTACGACGTAACCACCTCCAACATCAAGTACTCCAGAATCATAGCCTTTTTCTTTAATTACCAGAGGACCATCCATTGGTAAAATTTTCAAATGTTTCTTTGAGGATTTGTATGAACAATGTTCTGACCATTCAGCTGCAACTATTTGTAATTCAGTTAAGGTGGGGTCTCTTCCAATTTTGGATTTGAGTTCCTCAAGTTCTTGTGGTTCTAGACTCATTTCTTTACTCCAAGGGATGAGATAAGAGATTCAAAAATTAGCGATGAGGGTTTGTGATCAATTGGATTGATTTCTTTTTCAACTGCTCTTTCTGGATGAGGCATCATACCTACGACATTTCCATCATCATTACAAACTCCAGCAATTTGATTTAGTGAGCCATTTACTTTATCGGTATATCTAAAAACAATTTGATTTTTTTTCTTTAATTCTTTTAATGTTTCATCATCAACAAAATATCTACCCTCACCATTTGCTATTGGGATTGGAATCTTTTGATTTAGTTTGAATTTTTTAGTGAAAGGAGTTTTGTTATTTTCAACTGAAAGATTTGTCCACTCACACATGAAATTCAATGATTCATTTTTCAATAATACGCCTGGAAGGAGACCAGACTCAACTAGGATTTGAAATCCATTACACACACCCAAGATAGGAATTCCTTTTTCAGCCAATTTTCTTACGTCTTTAATTATTGGACTATGTGCAGCAATGACTCCGGCACGAAGTCTATCACCATAAGAGAACCCTCCCGGAAGCACAACAGCATCAATATTTTTTGGTAAAGATTTTTCATGCCAAAAATATTGTGCATCAAAATGAAAGACATCACTTAATACATGAAACATGTCCCGATCGCAATTACTACCAGGAAAAACAATGACGCCTACTTTCACACTAGGAGATTATTTCAGAGATATTTAATTTGATTTGGAGAAAAAATTGAAAAATTAGATCGCTTTAAAATTATAGTTCAATTACATTGATAGTTACTTTGCTAACCATCGGATTATAGATTCTAAGTTCATCACATATTTTTTCTACTCTTGACTTTGCAGAATTCTTGTCTTTTGCAGAAACAGAAAATTTTAGCATTTTCCCAGTTTTAATTTTGGCAATATCTTTTTCATTTCCTTTTAGCACTAAATCATTTAGGATAGTTTCACCTTCAGGGTCACTGATTCCCGGTTTATTTTCAATTATGACATGAACTTCATAATTTGACATCATTTTCAAATTAAATTTCAGGTTAATCTATCTTACGAAAAAATCTTAATTCATAGTCAATTCCATGATGGTAATTTATATCTGAGAAAATAAGAGATTCAATATGGTTAGATCAAGATACTGGAAAATTACCTCTGATGAAATTTCTGAATTCAATTATGATGAAAGTAAATTGTTGAATTGGGAGATTAAAGGAATTAGAGAACCAGATAGTGAAGCACATTTTATCGGATTATTTCAATATAGAAATGGAACACCATTTGATTATGAATCAATTAAGGGAATTTGTTATTTTCATAATAATATAGACCGAAAGGAATTACCAACAATTACAAAATTTCTTCAGGATAAATTTAATGGAAAAGAGATGGAAAAGGGTGAAAGAATTTTTCTCAAAGATTCTAAAGAAATCTATTCAAGTAAGGATTTAGGCCAACTTGCAAAAGATTTAGAAGCAAAATTCAATGTAAAAGCCATAATTTCATTAGAATTTGAAGGAGTGAGTCTAGAGGAATTAAAAGAACAGGGAATGCCTGAGGCAAAATTGCTTCCAATTCCCGGCAAATAGATATATCTTCAAAATTATTGATAATTGATGTCTGAATTAGACGGACTCAATAAGCATTTTCAAGAACTTAGAAAAAGAGTTGTAAGAATTGCAATTGTAATTGCTGTTTTAACAGTTTTCATAATTACATTTAGATTTGAAAGTTTTGATTATGGTCAAATTACATTATTTTATCCAACACCAGAACCGATTAACAACCTTGCAGCACAAATTACAAACCATATGAAAAATAATTTAATTCCTCAAGATGTACAGTTGATTCAAACTGCACCTGGTCAAGCATTCTTTGCACAAATTTACATTGCAGCTTTAGTTGGAATTGCTTGTTCTATGCCAGTAATAATTAGAGAACTTGTTGGGTTTATCAAACCAGCATTAAAAGAAAATGAAATTAAAATCAGTAGAAGCATATCACTTCCAGCACTAGGATTATTCATTGCAGGCTGTTTGTTTTCATATAATTTTGTCATACCATACATTCTTGATTTTCTCTATAGATATGGGGAATCTGCAGGATTAGTTACATTTCTCAATGTAATGGATTTTGTGACATTTGTTTTACAATTTCTATTAGCGTTTGGTGTGTCATTTCAATTACCACTAATCATGTATGCTATTTCAAAAACGGGTGCAATCGATTACAAATTCTGGAGAAATAATATCAGATATGCAATTGTGATTATTGTAATTTTTGGCGCAGTGATTACGCCTGATGGAAGTGGAGTTACAATGTGGTTTATTGCAGGTCCAATGATTGCATTGTATTTTGCAGGCATGGCAGTCATAGAAAGAGATGCGAGAAAAAACTCAACGCTTAAATCTTAATTTTTCTATTAACAATCATGATTGGAATGAATTTAGTTAATTTCATTGCCGGTCAAGAGTGGATTTTCATAATAATTATTGCAGTCATTTTCATTTTTGGTGCTAAAAAAATTCCAGAATTGGCAAAAACAATGGGAAAAGCCAAAGGTGAATTTGAAAAGGGAAAGATTGAATCAGATAAAGAATTAAAAGAATTCAAAGGCGAGTCTAAAGATAAAGATTCTCAATAATTATTTACAGCAATCAAAAAAAGCATTAAAAATTTTTTGAAAATTATCATCATTTTTGGATTTTCCTATTAGAGAAGAGAGTAATTTTGTTTTATCAGGTTTATAATCAATATCAATAATTACTTTGGTCCCATTATCTAACTCTAAAAATTGTTGTTTTATAGAAGTGCCTTTTGCCGAACCTCCAATAAAAAATACCTCATGCAGTACAGGAGGAGTTAGAACATGCTTAGCCATCACAACTAGTTCTGAATTTCCAAATTCTATATGTTCTTCAGATACGGCAGTGTTATTACGAACAGAGCGAATACGTACTGAAGTAAAAACAGATGGAAGTATTTGTGAATAATTTTCATAATTTGAAAAAATATCAAAAGTTTTTGTTCTACTAGCAGTTACATTTTGTTCAATATGGATTATAGACAAATTTGTTTTAGAAGGTTCCCCATCGGGGATACAAATCATGATCTATGTTGAATTGATCAAGACATTTTCCAACACCGTGATTGACCACATCATCTAATGATTTTGGTTGAGTGTAAAACTCTGTGACAGGAGGCAAAATTACAACACCGAGTCTTGCTAATTTCAGCATATTCTCCAAATGAATTGCAGATAATGGGGTTTCTCTAACCATTAAAACTAATTTTCGTGACTCTTTGATTGTAACACCAGCTGCCCTTGCTACAAGTGTATCATCATAACCATTAGCTATTGCAGCCAAAGTTTTCATACTACAAGGAGAAACAATCATTCCATCAATTCTATGAGTTCCACTAGACACACTAGATGCCATGTTTTTTTCATCAGAGAAATTTGTTGCCAATGATTTAACATAATCAGGGGAGAATTCAGTCTCCATAGCAATACATTTTTCGCCCCATTCAGACATGATCAAATGAGTTTCAACGTTTAATTTCTTCAAAGTCTCAAGCATTCTAACACCATAAATTGCTCCAGTACTACCTGTTATTCCTATTACAAGTTTCATAATTTTTTAAACAAATTACAGTATTTTATGTATTCCAGTTAATTCACATTGATTATTCCTTCTTTAACAAGGAATTCAATTCCAGAGATGAATGAATTCTCATCGATTGAGCCTTCAGCCCACCATTTTGCATTATTTTTAATCCAATCTGGAATTTCTGAGGAGGCGTCAGAGTTAATGGATTTTGAATCAACATTGATGATTTTCTCTTTAATTAGAAATTCAATTCCCTTTGTGAAGGAAGAGTCATCGATTGAGCCTTCAGCCCACCATTTTGCATTATTTTTAATCCAATCTGGAACACCAGAAGTCTTTGGAGTTTGTACAAAGGTAGAATCTATGTTTAATGAAAATTCAGAGTATTTGTAACGAGGGAAATCAGATGCACCTTGTCCAATCAGAACTAATTGCATTTGGTATTCACCAGAATGGCTTTGACCAAATTCTCGTGTTTCAAAACCATCAGGAATATGAATACCCAATAGATTTGGATTTCCTCCAGTGTTAAAGTTCTCCATTCCCATTGGATCCTTTATCGAGTAGCCATAACGAACATCAGGCAATAATTCACCATTTCTAAAAAATGCAATACTCATGACAAAATATTTTTCAGATGAGGATACAGAATCATAAATAATTTTTGCAGAATATTCACTGTCAAAATTAATTATTTTTTCTTGAAAAGTGGATTCATTTCCTGGTGAAATTTTTACAGAAATGAAATCAGAGCGGTCCTGGATTTGTTTTAATGAATCTTGATCAATCATGAAATGAAAAACATTTGAATCTTTTTGTGAAACTGTATCCAAATGTATTGAAGGTTTTAGTTTAGTATCATCATTTACAGATGCAGTGAATCCATAGACATTTTCAAATGCTAAAAATGACTTTGGAATCTGTAATGTGTTTTTTAAATGGTATGTATGATCAACATGTTCCCAGTTAAATGGTATATCAAATGAAATTGTTTTTGTTTGGGAATCAAAAATGAAATTAGTTACAGGATCTTGATAATTTTTAACTGGAATTTGATATTCAGCTCCGTTAAATGAAATTTTGAAAATGTTTTCAGATGGAACAAAAATGGTTGTTTCAAATTCAATATCTTCACTGGTTTGTGTTTTTGGATTCTGAGCCCCAATGATTGCAGTTTTGACGGTGTAAGATCCACTCTGATCAAATACTGGTCCAGTGATAACAGGAATACTTGAAAATGATGAAACTAGTGCGTTAGGAACAATTGGATCATTTTCACCATAATATGTAGTACATTTCCATAATTCTTTTTGTTCGCAATTAGATTTTGGTTTTATTTTGATATTAAGTTCACCATCTTTATCAAAAAACATTTGATTTGCAACCAAGTCGGATTCATGGAAAATTTGTACCCGATAAGTCACATTTTCAATATTTTGATTTGATGCAGTATCAAACAAACGAATTATCAAATCTAATGAAGAGTTTTTACCAGCAGTAAAATCTGTAGGAAAGATTGATGTGGCTACCGTTAGTTGGCCATCCCCAAATGAAATAGGAGGTGCCTGCTGACCACCATGATGTTGAGCATATGCAAATGGAATTGCAGAGACAAAAAGTAGTAAAACAATTATTGAAAATTTCATATTTTTTTAACTCAAGGCACGTATTATAATACATCTGACCAAAAAGGATTAATATCAACCTGTTTTAGATAGGTTGACCTAGTTAAAATGAGTCAATTAGAACGAGAAAGAGTAATCATTGAACATATCAAAATCGAAGGTAGTATTCACCATAATGCCTTGATAAGAAAAATTGTTCCAGTGTATATGGCAAAAAGTACTTTTGAAAAAGTACGAGATAATTTGGTTGAAAAACAGATCATTTCAATGAAAATGTCCAAAAATAGAAAGATTTACAGTATAAATGAAAATGTTGAAGGAAAATCCTTTCAGAAAATTGAACAGAGAACCAATCAATTATTTCACGATATTAAAATGAGAATTAGAAAAATTGAAACAGATTATATCCACAAAGACAATAGTGAAAAGATCAATATTGCTTACAGAGTAATTGACGAATTACTAAGAATAGATAATGGATTTACAATTTTAGATTCAATAAAAAATCCAAAGAAAACACTCTACAAAGATGAGCACATGGACATTCAAGAGTTAATCAACCAGGTGTTGGAAATTGTAAAAAAGGACAAAAGTTCTCAGATGAATATTGCAGCAGTAATATCCAGTTTAAGTATCAACAATGTAAAAAACTAGTTTTTATTCCAGTAATTATGAGATAAGATATGGGTCTACTATATACAAAATTTTATCTTGATTTTGACGAAAGCGAATGGAAAGAAATTTCTACAAATCCAATAATCTTTCAAACTATTAAAGAAAATGTAAGTTTAGAAATAGAGGATTCATCACACAAATTTTACAAATTGAAATTCAAGGAAGGTGGAAAAATTGAAATGTTTAGAGTGACAGGGAGATTTCGTCTTACTTGGAATGATGATGATGTTTTATAAAATAATATAGGGAGAAAAATTAGAATTTCCATGACGCTAAAAGAAGAAGCAGAAAAAATTCTTGAAAATTTTGAGCAAATTTCCTCAGAGGAATTCATTCAAGTAACAGAAAAAATAAAGGGAAATCTTCAAAGTCAACTAACAAGTGAATATCTAACTGGAAAAATTTCAAAAATCAATCAAGTCACAGATGAAGTTGAAAAAAAGAATCTGTGTAAGGCATTAAAACCATATCTAGATTGGTATATTCAAGGAAATTAATTATTCAGTAAAAGATTTGAGTTTATTCAAGGCATTAGGAATTTTTTCGATTTCAACTTTTACAGAATCAAGATTTTCAAATAAACTAATAAAATAATCATTCTTTGTTTGAATTGCCTTTTGATAATCAGATTCAAAGCACATTAGAGATTTTTCCATAGTAGGTAAATCATCTAGTAATGAAGACAGGGGTAATTTCTCATTAAGGCAATCATGAATTTTTGATACAGTCTTTTCTACTTCAGGAATATTTTTTTTAGCTTGTGCAATCAAAATAGAACCAAACATGGCAGCAGAATCCTTTAGTTCAGGACTCGAACCCATTGTCTGTAATCTTTTTTTATAATGAGTAAGTGATTTTAATAAAATATCATAGCCACCTTCATCTTTAAGAAAAATTTGTCCAAGCCAAACTTTTTCACTCATGCCAAATTAAAATAAAAAACACAATAAAAATCAGTTCATATCAATTAGATTTCTGTTTCTTTGAGTGGTGGGGAATTCCTATTAATCAAAAACAATAATGCACCAGCAATAAAGACACCAATTCCTAGCAATCCAACAAAAGTACCAATATTTTTTAAAGTTCTAAGCAGAATATCTGATTGACCAGTGTTAATTGAATAAAAAATAATCAAACCTAAGAAAAACATTGAAGCGCCTATCACAGTCATAGGATTGGCAAATCGCATGAAATAGTTTTGAAAAGCTACCTAATAAATCACCAAAAATTTATGTTCGTGTGAACTTTTTTTATAAAGTTATTTTTACTAGACATAGAATAATCAAATGAAGGATGCATCACTTTAGTAGAGAAGAAACGATAAAGAAAATCGAACAAATGATAAATGAAGGAAATGGTGACGCAGGAAGATTATACCACATTATGGAGACTATAAAAAATAAAAAAGAACTCTACAAATCTGATCAAAAATATTTGGAAAATAAATTGGAACTAAAAATAGACGTCAAATATGAAGAAATTGAAAAACCAATAGAGCCATCAGAACAAATCAAAGATCTAATTGATAGAGGAATTGGAGATCCTGGAAGATTACAACATATCATGGATATGATAAACAATGGAAAAAAATTGTATTCATCAGACATTAAATATGTGGAATCAAAAATAGGAGAGAAATTTGTACAAGAAGAATTTGAAAACAATGAATTAGTAAATAATGAATCAACAAATAATGAAATAACTGAGATTAAAAAGGAAATACCAAAAGGAACTATGCCTAAAGGTTGGGATAATGAAGTAAAAAATCCAGAATCAATAAAAATTGAAAAACAAATAGAGAAAGAAGAAAAACTAATTGAAAATCAAAAATTAGTAACAAATGAAATTGAAGTGAATAGAACAAAATTAAATCAGTTAGTATCACATAGAAAAGAATTTGAAAACAAGATTGATCAAGAAAGAAAATTTTTAGAAAGTCAAATTATGGAAGAGCGAAAAAAGATAGATGAACAAACTAAATTATCTGAAGAGATAAAGAATCAAAAAGCAGAAGTAGTTAAGGTAAAAAAAGAAAGAACTGAAATAATAAAAACAATAAAACAAGAAAAAACAAGAATTGATTCAGAACTCTTAAAACAAAAAAATCAATTTGTACAGGCTAAATTAGAACAGGAAGAATTAGAAAAAGAAATGCAAAGAGAGAGAATATTACTTTCAGAGATGATTGAAGAGCAAAAAAAGAGACTAGTAGAGCAAGCTACAATAGCCAATGAAATTAAAAGTAAACAAACAGAAATTGACAATACTCGAAAAGAATACGAATCAATTGTTAGTATGGTAAATCAAGAAAAAGAGAAGATGGAGGAATCAAATAGGCTCAAAAAACAAATTGAGAAGCAGGAGGCAGAATTACTCAAATCAAAGCAAAATAGACTCGAGTTATTAGAAAAAATTTCAAAGGAAAAACAGGAAATTGAAAGAAAAAATGATGAAGAAAAGGAACAAATGAAGAAACAAACAGCACTGACAAAACAGCTGAAAAAAGAAGAAAAAGATTATGAATCACTCAAAAAACAAAGAGAAAAAATAGAGACTCAAATAAAAATAAAAAATCAAAAATTAAAGGAAAAACAAGATAAAGAAAAAAAGGCAATAAAAGAGAAAAATCAAAAATTAAAACAATTGAAAGCAAAATCAACTAAAAAAACTAGCAAAAATATTAAAACAAAAACTAAGAAAAAATAGATTTCAAATTAAGATATTTTTAAAATAATTTCTTCACCATTGCCTACACCTAATGTAAAAAAGTGAAGATTTTTTTGGGTATCAAGATAGGAGATTAGTTTATTCATATCTGAACTATATTTTTCAGGATATAGCATATTATCAACCATAATTATTCCACCAATTCTTAAAAGTGGTAATACGTTTTCTACATATTCAATAATATTTTCTTTATCAGCATCAATTAAAATAAAATCAAAATGTGACAAAAATGATTCATTATTTTTCATAGATAGAATTGCATCAAGGGCATTATTTTCAATGATTTCCACGGATTTTTCGATTCCTGCAATTGAAAAATTATTTTTTGCCATAACTATTTTCTTTGGATTATTTTCAATAGTTGTGATCATGCCCAGATTTTTTTGTATGACATTTGCACTCCACAAGGTGGAATAGCCAACAGACATTCCAATTTCTAATACAAATTTTGCATTAAGTAATCTAAGAATTAAATCAATTAACTGACCAGTATCTTTTGAAATTGCCAGCATTCGTTCATCTTGAGGAACATTGATCTGACGTGTTTTTTCTAAATTAGATTGTATTTCTAATTTTTCTAATAATTTTTGAATCGAATTTTCGTTAAAATTATTCATTAACACAAATTTTTTACTCATAACCAATAATAGCTTATATTTGTGAATAAAATTTTCAATGTATGGCTGGAAAACAAGTCGATCTACTAAAAATGGTAGAAAAAATCGTTAATTTAGATTCAAAAATGAGATTTGCAGCAATTATTGATCCTAAAGGGAACATCAGAGAGGCAATAATGAGAGCGGGAAAAACAAATCTGAAATCACAAAGAGAAGAAGAGCACTTTTGCAAGCAGGTTGCAAAAAGAAGAACAATGAGAAAGGAGTTTGACAAGTCATTAGGAAAAGTCAGATATGTTCACGTTGAGCGTGAAAAAGTATCTCAGATGGTAGTATATTCTAAAAGAAATATAGTATATTTCACAATGGAGCCTGAGATGTCCATTACAAAAAAACTAGCAATCATAACTAAAGTGAAAAAAATTACCTCAGCAATCTAGAATCAAAATGAATCCTCCAAAATTCATTGGAGATTCTAAAATGTTTGAATATGACAAATATTTTAGAGATTGTCAGCAATCAAATAAACCATTCATTAAAGCAAAAATAAATCCCCAACATGGAAATTATTTTGTTTTAATGGATTTAGCAACATGTGAAAAAAGAATCACAAAAGTTAATGAAAGAAAAATTAATCAGATGATAAAAAATGAAAAAAAATTCCTAGAAAAAGATATGCCATTTGAGTTTAGTATTACAGAAGAACTTGCGTGGTTTGACGGAATTAGTCCTAAAAGATTTGAACATTTTTGTGAGGGCCTTTACGATTTAGTAGAATCTAAAAACGAATAAGATTTTTAATAATTTTATCTATCATTAGAATCTCTTCTTTTCTTTCTTTAATTGTCTGAGCATTCCATTGTTTTGCAAATTCAGATGTTTGATCCATTTTTTCTAAAGATAATACAATATTACGTAGATAGATTTTGTATTCCTGTAACATATCTAGATGTTTATTATGATTTTTCTGTGAATGATTAGACATTATATCTGATCCTCGATTCCAGGAAACATTTTTTCAATTCTTTTTAGATCTTCACTCATCGCATCAATTCTCTGTTGAAGGTGTTCTAAAATAGCAGACTCTGATTCTTGAAGTTTTTCTTTCTCAATATCCATGATTATTTTTTTTAGTGAACGATAGTATACAATATGATTTTGTCTGGATTCCTCAGACGTGTCCTCTTTTTTGACATCCATATTTTTTGTTACTTTTTCCAAAATAAGTATTTGATGATGAAGTCATTTACACTAATATTATATCCTAAAGATTTGAAATTATGAAAATCCTAGTTGATGAGAATCTAGATGGAATGGATGAAAAATTAAGCAAACATGGATTTGAGGCATATAGTGTCCGTAAATTACAGCGTGAAGGTAAAAAATTAGCCTCAGATTTTTCAATAATTAACTATGCAATTGAGAACAAGATGGTAATTGTAACCAAAGATACAGAATTTCGAAAAGCAAGTGAAGAAAATGATTTCCCATTAATCCTTCTAGATGATGATGAAATTCTTAAAATAATAATTGAAAAATTAAAAGAATTTAATTGACATTGTTAGAATCCATTGAAGACAATCTTAGATTGGTAAGAATCTCATTTAAGAAATGTTTTTCATCTTGATGAGAAATTATATCCATCATCAATACCCAACAATCAGAAATTTTACGGGTAATTTGTGAAAACATTTTATCTTTTTTAAATGAGGGATAATACGATAGTAATTTCATTATTCCATCATTTGATTGAACAATGTGAATTAGATGAATGATTGTTCTTAATCTTTCTTGGAATGAAAGATTTTCAACAGTAGTAGATTCTTTAAAATTAATAATTTCATCATGGATTAAAAGAATTTCATCAAATAGAAACTGTAGTTGTTCATTTACTGATTCAGACAAATTAATTAATTCAAACTCAATATGATTTCTATCAAGGATTTTTTTCTCAATTTCTCCAGATTCGACTAGAGCACTAATTTCTCGATAAATGGATTTTTCATTTCCAGTATTTTCAGATATTCTTTTTACCAGTTCTGATGAACGTGTTTTTCCATTTTCATTTAGTATTCGTAAAATTTCAGTGCGTATAATTTCAGAATTTTTATCCATATCTTCTCAACTACTAGTTAGAATTTTTAGTTTGTGAATCAATAGTGTACCAAAATTCATTTAATCTTACAACTTCCATCAGGATTTTGGAGTTTTTTAGCCATCATAAAGGGGGTAGCAACCAAAATGGGAATAGATATACCAATCAAAAGTGTTTGAAATTGTGTAAGCGCAATAGATAATGCTATACCACTTGCAGTTCCAATAAATAATGACAAAAATGTTCCAGCACAGGTTGGACATGCAATAAAGAGTCCAGTAGCAGCACCAATAGTACTAATTCCACCACCACGTTTTGTAACAGAGTATGCCACCAAAGCTAATGAAACATTCAATCCTACTAGATATGATACAATTATTTGTAAAATCAAGTTGATTGGAACGATTTGTAATCCAACATGTTCAGTCAAGTAAATTATGATTTTTGGCATATATCCAGGAGCATCACAACAAGGAGCGACAAATCCTGAAGGAATCTCAGCTCCATAGTGAGTAATGAAGTTCACCTCTGGCTGATACACTAGAGTTCCTGAAGCAAGAGAAAAAAACACACCATAACCAATAAAGACAGACAAGAAAATTTTTCTTGATTTATTATTCCAAGTTACAAGAGCAATAATTGTAGATAATCCCTTTTGATTTTTTTCCACCTTTGTTTTATGATATAGATACATTCCATAAGTGATGGCACCTAATGATGCAATCATTGTAATGTAAAACCCATAAGCAATTCTTTGTAATGTGTCAAAAGCTTGAGGAGTGAATAATTCAGGATCCTGGTATCTAGAATACATTATGAAAAGAATTGAAATTGTAACAAAACCTAGAAAAATTAGTTTTTTTCCTTTACTAGTTTTTTCAATATTTTCAGACACACTACCACTCAAATTAAGTGATTTAAATTCTAACTAACTTAATTTAGGCACGAAAATATACAGAATTGCAATTATTTCCAATCGACCAAAAATCATCAAAAAGCCCAAGACGATTTTTGTTGCAGAGTCAGTGTGAATGTCAATTACATCTGCAGATAAACCTCCAGTGGTAATTACTCCAACTCCTTCAAAAAATGCATTTTCAAATGAAACATCTTCAATAATTGACAAATGAAGACCGGTAAGGGCAGCAATCGCTGGAAATAGAATTATTATGATAAGTGTTGATGTCAGTTCTTTTTTTGTTTGTTTTGATAATTCAGCACGTTTTACTTTTGAAAAGAATTGTCGAGAATCTTTTAGAGTGAATAATCTAAACACCTTCAAACCACCAGCAGTAGAAAATCCACAACCTCCAATAAACATCAAAATTATCAAAATTGTGTGGGCAGCAGCATTTAATTCAGACAGGCTTTCGGATTGCAATCCAGCAGTTGTACTAGCAGAAACTGAATAAAATACGCCCTCCATAGGATCTAAACCGCTTGATGCGATAAACAACAACGTCCCTCCTGCCAGAATTGCAAAATATGCCAATACCTCTTTTCCAAGTTTTGGAGCAAGGAATTTTTTCCTCACAAATGCATAATGAAATGTAAATGGTAAAGCGCCCAGAATCATAGCACCAATCAAAATCACATGTTCTTGCCATAGTAAATCACTCAAGATAGTAGATGTTGGTAAAAATCCCCCAGTGGCAAGTGTACTCATTGCCAATGAAAAATTATCAATGATGTTTCGTTCACCAAAGAAATACAACAATATTGCAACGATAATAATGTAAACTGCAAAGATAATTGTAATTGTTAAAAACAATTCTTTCATGTGTAATGTTCTACCAGAGATAAAACCACGCATTGATTGTAATTTTGATTCAGGATAGAATGCAGTTATTACCAAATAAATGAAACTCATTCCACCTACTAATTGAGTATAACTTCTAAAGAAAGTGAAACTTTGAGATAAATTTTCAGGCTCATCAAATAGGGAAATACCACCAGTAGTGAATCCTGCAGCACTAGAAAAAAATGCATTTGAAAATTGTTCAATAGTTGTTTCATCAGAGGGCAAGACATAGAAATACGGCACTGTACCAAATAGCGTCAACAAAAACAGACTAGAGAATACCAAAATGGATGCTTGTTGTAAATTAAGTGACGCCTTTTCACCATATGAATTAAGAAAGAATCCAGTTACCAACAACAATACAGTAGTAAGATAAATTCCAGTTGCAGTTGTAGTATCTTCTAAAATGGTTGCAACAATTGCCGGAACCAAAAGTAAAACACCTGCAAATTGTAAAACAAATCCAAGATTTCCTAAAACTGCTTTAACAGGGGGGCTAAGAAGTCTAGGAGATGTGGCAGTAGCATCACGAATAATATTTGCTATTTTTGTCTGAAAGATCATTCCAAGAATTTCATTTTTTCTTGAAATAATTGGTAATTTTCTAATGTGATTATCTCGCATCTTATGAAGAGCATCCTGAAGAGTTGCTTTTTCGTTTATAGTAATCAAAGGAGTAGTCATAATATCTTTCAAAGTAGTTGCTTCAGCATAAACTGCAACATCACTTACTTTGCTGATAATATCTTCATCAGTCACAATTCCTACCGGATTTTTATTTTCATCTGTTACAATAATGTCATCAGTTTCATAATGTTGAAGCATTCTGGCGGCTTCTCGAGTCAGAGTATTTTGATTTAAAATCAAAACATCTTTGTCCATATATTCAGTGACATATCTGTTCAAAACATATGAAACAGATCTTTCAGGATTTGTAGACATTAAGCTTTCCCATAAATCGGCATTTTAAATAATTTGGGTTTTAGTTGAATTTTTGTCAGATGCAAGTTCTCCATAAACTTGGATCATTTTTTATGATCTTTAAAATTTGCTATCTTTATAAGCGCTGAATGTCAAGTTTTCCATGAATATGGATATTGATCAGGCTCAAGAAAAAGACTATGAATCTGTGAAAATTGATTATGTTGGTTTTGTGGATCCCTATGCAGTAGAAGGAATGATTCTTTTGAAATCCGACAGTGGAAAAGAGTTTCACATGCGAGCATTTTCAGGAGAAGTTGCAAAACATATCTCTAGTTTTACAGAACCTGAAAGTGATCAAGCCCCATCAATTTACAAAATGATTGAAGAGATTTGTGAAGAAAATGAGTTAGTTTTGGTCAAAGTAAAAATTTATGAAAGTGGGGAAGTTCTAAGAGCCAATCTTTACTTTACTGGAAAAAAAGACATGGTTTTAAGAAATTACAGAGCATCAGATGCAGTTGCTCTTGCAGCATTTTATAAAATTCCAATATTGGTCAGAAAAAATCTTTTAAAAGAAAGTGTGGAAGCTTAGAGATTACTCATCCAAGTAATTTTCAAAGAAATTTTCTGGGAATTTTTCTACGATTTTAGATAATTCTTTTTTGTAAAGTAAAATTTTATGTTCATTTTCTGAAAAATCATCACCAGAAGTATTTTCAAGAATTTTGATTTCATGTTTTAAATTTTTATACATTAGTATGTATTCGGGAAAATTTTTTGGAAGGGTGGTCAATGTTAAATTAAATATTAATGAGATTTATACAATTTGTGATGTTAAAGATTCTATTATTTCTTTTAATTGTTCCAATTGTAGGCACTGCATTTGGTGAAATTGATGCAGAAATTAATTCATCAACAAAAACACATTTTGTGGATGAACAAATAATGATAGTTTCAGATATTAAAAATGGTCAAGAAGTTATTCAAAATTTTGCCTACATTACTCAAGTGACTGATGAAAATCGAGTGGTAGTTTCACTGTCATGGTTGACAGGGCAATTATCACCAAAACAGGCATTTTCTCCGGCACAATCATGGACACCATCAGAACCTGGCACATACAAAATAGAGGTATTTGTTTGGGAAAGCATTGATAATCCAGAGGCGTTATCTCCACCATTATCAATGATTGTTAATGTGGTTCACAAATCAATGTAAATTGGCTTCATAATTCGGCAAACTCATCACTATTTCAGACATAGCTTAGTTTAGGGTTAATCATCAGCAGAATATTTTTGAATTTCTATACTATATTCTTATTGAATGGTGTAGAAAGATTTTTGATACAAATAATCTAACTTTTCTCATGGTAAATCTTGAAAAAATTTACAGACAAACTGCAACTAGAGTTATTCAAAGATGTCATGGGGCAATCAAAGTAAAAAAACGCAGTAAGATAATTGAGGTATATGATCCTCAGAGACATTTTTGGAGTACAGGGATTGCAGGATTAATAATAAAAGAAGAGTGTATCAATTCAAATCTTAGAGAATGGGAATACTCAATTGTTAGAACATATGTAATTGAGGAATTATTAAAAGACTCTAGTAAGTAACTTTTCTAATCAAATGTGGTTCTTTGAGTAAAATATTATCATCTACTAATGAAGTTAGTTCGACTTGTTTTAGATTAAAGGTAGTTTCAACAATGAGTGATTCACATCTAGTACACAAAATTGTTTTTCCAGATGAGCGTTCCTCTCTTATTTTTGGATCAATAAGTCTATCTTCTTTTTGACATGAAGGGCATAATTTTGGCAGTCTATGAATTGTGATTATTTCTTTAATGAAGATGCTTTTTGTCATGTGACTTTTTGTCCCATTTGAGCAATTAGTTGTTTTGGTAAATTGGCATCCAGCAATCATCTCTCAAACATCAAACCGTTTAATTATTTGAGACATGATGTTGAGTATTCAACATATTTCTCAATCTAGCCAATTACCAAATTATTTCAGAATTTAGAGGATATTTTTTTTACTAATGCCATTATGAAAATATTTCAAAATTTATCTAATTTATTGTAATTATTAGATTAAAATCTTAAATATAGCATCATCTTATAATAATTAATGTCGTTAGTTGCAATTTCTAACGAATAATTTGCGTAACCTCGCAGAACGTAAAAAGGCTTCAAGCAATGCTTGAAAAAGAGAGGGAATCTCTCAAAAGTTCTGCAATTACGGGGGTTACGCCTTTAAATTTTCTTGTAACTATGTTACGATTTCATCTAATCGGTCTTCATCTATTGCTCTTCTAATTTCCATAGCAATTCTTCGTCCAACACCAAATGTTTGTCCATATTGGTATTTTGTGTACGGAGATGTAGTTGCAACAATTGGATTACCAGGAACTCTTAATGAAACATCATAAACAACCAGTTCAAGATCTTTTGTAATAACACTTTGAAGAGAAAATGGACCAATTATTCCTGGTGCATATTCTTTTTTGACAGCAGATACAAACTTGTCACCCATTTTCAAAACTTTTTCCAAAAGTGATTCTCGAATACTTGCAGGAGTATGTCCAACTTCAATATTTTGTAAATCAATATCAATGTCTAGTTGTTGTTTTGCAGGTAAAGCATTGTAATCATGAATGTTTGTCTGTAGTCTTCTTTCAATTCCAATGAAATCTACTTGATCAGAGATTGGAGTATGAAAGAAATTAAAATTCATGTATGTTCCAATTGCCAATTCCTCAATACTTGCTTTTTCTAAATCTTTTCTTGCAATCACACCCTGCTTGATTTTTGCTTCAGATTTTTCAACGTAATCCTTGTATGAAGAAACTGTAAAGAATGCTCGCTCTAGAGGTCTATTTTTTTCTTGAACCTTGACAATGCAGGGACGGTTAATACTTTTAGGATCCTTGAAAATTTTCGGATATTTTATTCGAGCTTTTTCTAAAAGATAGTACTGACCTTTTTTTGCACTTCGTTCTTCTGCTTGGAAAAGTTTTCTATTTCCAAAAATTGGAACCTTGAAAGAATTTTCAATAGTTTTGTATCCAAGATAAACAGTCAGGGAACGATGTGGGACAATTATTGTGTTTGAATCACGAAGTTGTTTTTGGATTTTTGCTGAAGCCATATCCTTGAATTTAGGTAAAACTGTGATTTCATCAGAAATTCTATTGAATCGCTGATAAGGTCCCTCTCTGCCTTTTTGACAAAATACATGAGTTTGAAAATTTTCATCTTTGGCACCATCCATAATCTCTAGTGCGGAATGACTACCCAAAACTCCAATCTTAACATCAGAGTAATTTTTAACAATTTTTTTTATTTCAGAGGCAGAGATCACGATGATTATTGGATATGGGTTCTAATATAGCTAATTTTCAACTATTTGATCGATTCAGTTAGGTTTTTTTAAAAAAATGAATCCAAGATGAATATTGCTTTATTCAGTCGAATTACAGATCATGGGAATAATCATTCTGACAGTTATGGCAGCAGGTGGAATTTCATTGTGGATAAAAAGACGAAAAGAGGCTAATCAAAATTCAGAAGAAAATTTAATTTGAAAAAATCTATTCTTTGTCAATGAATTCATTGGCAGTTGGTGGTTCTGGAGATAATCCTTTTCTCTTTCGGATTTCATTGATTTGTCCACCAATCATTGATTTTGGAATTTCAGTCCATGCTTTGAATGAGGTGTTCCATGTTGCACGTCCTGCAGTTTGTCCTCTCATTTCTTCAGATAAGGTAAATGTTTCTGATGCAGGTACCTCACCAATTACAATACTGCTTGCACCCTTTTGTTGCATGTCCAAAACTTTTCCACGTTTTCCTGAAAGAACTGTTGCAACATTACCTACCAAGTCAGTAGGAACACGAACTTCAATTGCCAACATTGGTTCAAGAATTGTAGTTCCTGCACTTAGTAATGCACCCATACATGCTCTTCTTGAAGCAGGTCCTAATTGAGACAAACCTCTGTGAGCAGTGTCTTCATGAGGAACAAAGTGAGTAAATGTGAATTTACAGTCTCTCATTTGTTCTTTACATAGAGGACCTTCTTTCATTACTTCATCAAAACCAGAGTTGATAGAATCAGTTGATTCCTGTACAAATTGTACACCTTTGGTTCCATTGATCATTACATTTCCACGTGAATCAAATTTCATTACTCTCTTAATTGTATCAGTATCCCAACCTTGTTGTTTGAGCAAATCTGCAACAAGTTTCTTATCTTTCATGTCACTGATTTCACCAGTTCTAAGCATGTGAGCAATTTTTGGCTCTAAAGGTTCTACCTTCATGAAAATCTTGTTATGTCTATTTGGTGATTTTGACATGATTGGTTCACAATTGCCCTTTACAGTTTCTCTATAGTTGATTAATGGTTCAGATGTGACAATTTCACATTTTGCATCTTGAATTCTGTGGGTTGCAACATCCAAATGAAGTACACCCATTCCAGCAACTAATGTTTCTCCACTTTCCTCATCGATTTTTACAATCAAGTTTGGATCTTCAATAGTTAATTGTTTTAGAATCTCTACTAATTTTGGTAAATCTTTAGGATGTTTTGGTTCAATTGCAATTTGAACAACTGGTTCTGATACATATTTTACACCTTCAAAGACTGGAATTCCTTTTACAGTTGATAGTGTATTTCCTGCTCTGCATTCAGTTAATCCCAGTAATGCTGGAATATTTCCTGCACCTAATTCAGAAACTTGTTCTCTTTGGTTACCCATGAAAAAGTTTACTGATTGAATTCTTGCTTCTCTATTTCCATCAATGATTTGAATTGTTTGTCCATCTTTGATAGTTCCAGAAAATAATCTTCCAATTGCAACAGGACCTGCTGCAGGATCTAATACCATGTTTACTACCATCATTATTGTTGGACCATCATCACTACATGCTAACAATGCTTTTCCAACATCAGATTCTAAATCACCTTTCCAAATTTGTGGAATTCTATACTTGACTGCATCTTTTGGTGCTGGATGATGTTTAACAACCATTCCCAAAACTGCATCAGCCAATGGTGCTTTTTCAACTAAATCAGCAACTTTTTCATTTTGATATGCATCAATTACATCTTTGAATGTGATTCCTCTCTCTTTCATAATATCTACATTAATTGCCCATCTATCTTTTGCAGAACCAAAAGTAACACTTGCGTCCTGGATACTTACCTTCCATTTTTCTCGGTATTCAGGTTCAGCATAAGTCTCTACTAGTTGATTAAAGTTGGAGACGACTTCTGCCAATTGAGCTTGCATTTTCTCAGGAGTTAATCTTAGTTCTTTGATTAATCTATCAACCTTGTTAATGAATAATACAGGTCTGACTCTCTCCTCAAGTGCCATTCTAGTTACAGTCTCAGTTTGAGTCATGATACCTTCAACAGCATCACAAACAACTACTGCACCATCAATTGCCCTTAAACTACGAATGACTCTACCACTAAAGTCAACGTGTCCAGGAGTATCAATCATGTTAATTACATATTCTTGATCTTTCTGATTAAAGAGCAAGGTAACATTTGCTTGGTAAATTGTAATACCTCTTTGTTGTTCTTCTTTGTCAAAATCCATTGCCAATGCTTTTCCAGCGGCAGATGGAGCAATAATTCCAGAATAAGCCAAAAGGCTGTCACTCATGGTTGTTTTACCATGATCCACGTGAGCAATAACACCAAAATTTCTAATGTTATCTTTGTTCTTGATAATCTTCAATACCTCAGTTGTGGACTTGAATTTTGCCATATTCGAAAACCTTTGGATTCAGGTATTAAATCTTAGCCTTTGATTGTCAATAGATCATATCATTACTTACTTGACGAATTTTTTTTGAAGTGATGAAATGACATTCTTTTTTATTTTTTCTTTTTGCCTCATTTAAAACCACAAATTGTGAAAGAAAAATAGAATAGATTACCTGCCCTAATTTTGATCTAGGCAGATTTGTTTGAAAGACGCAAATTCCATTTTTTTTGAGTTTTTTTACCAAAGCATTATTGTGTGAATTTCGATTATCCAAGATAATAACGGTGTCACCTTTAGAGATTGAAAACAATTCCATGTGAGAGAACTGCTCTATTCTTGAATAATTTACAGGGGTTCCAAGTAACTCATAGAATTTTGCTGCAAAATATATTGAAATTGGATAGGTATGGAAATTTCCCAAAATGAAAATACGTTTTGATAATTTTATCTTTTTAGAGTCATTTTTTGCCAGTTCAAATAATTTAGAAAACTGTAAAGTATTGAATTTTTTTACAAGTGAAATACATGAAAGAGCACTTGCTAAAAATGAGATTGTACCACCAGTAAAAATTCCACTATTTTCAAATTCTAAATGAATGACTTTCTTTGAGACTTTGGCAAGTGTACTCTGAGGATTGGAAGTAATAGCAATGGATTTTTTTGATAATTTCGCTAATCGAATATTGGTAATAGTTTTGCCTGAAATTGATACTAGGAAGATTCTTTTTTTGAAAAAAAGACTCGAATTTTGAAGCAAATCAAGAGGATCAAAAGCACGTACCATTGAATTAGAAAATGATTCGGCAAGCATTGATGAGACAAGTGAATCACCGCTCCCTGTAAAGATAGAATTTTTTTGTATATTTGCTGTCAGTTGTTTATGAGGTACAAATGACTTCAATAGTTTTTTTTGAAGATGGATTTCATTTTCAAATGCATCAATACTATTCATATTTTTTTAATTTTTTTGAGATATATTAGAAAATCTATTCAAGTTTTGATTTTTATTACGACGAAAAAGTTGCAATCTATGGAAATATCTGTTGGCCATACTCCAGATTCTGATGATGCATTTATGTTCTATGGAATGTTTACAGGCAATGTTCCATCTCCAGATTTCAAAGTAAATCACGTGATTGAAGATATTGAAAATTTAAACAAAAAAGCCAAGGATCCATTTTTAGACGTCACTGCAGTATCAGTGCATGCATGTGCGTACATTCCAGGATACACCATTCTAAGAAGCGGTGGAAGTTTTGGAATTGGGTATGGACCAATTGTCACTTCAAAAAAACAATTGTCTATTGATGAATTGAAAAATTCCAAGATTGCAATTCCAGGAGAAATGACTTCAGCATTTTTACTATTGCAATTAATGATTGGAAAATTTGATTATGTTGAAATGAATTTTAGTGATATTCCAGAGGCAGTAAAATCAGGAAAAGTTGATGCAGGATTAGTAATTCATGAGACACAGTTATCATATGCTCAAGAAGGTAATGTCAAGATTTTAGATGTTGGAGAGTGGTGGGACAAAACAACCAACGGGTTGCCCGTTCCATTAGGAATCAACGTTATGAAGACAAGTCTAGGAATGGAAACTATTGTAAAATTTGACAAATATCTTCAAGCATCAATTGAATTTGGATTAGAACATCTTGATGACGCCTTAGAATATGCAATGCAGTATTCAAGAGGAAAACCAAGAGAGTTAATTGAAAAATTTGTAAAAATGTACGTCAATAAAGTGACAGTCAATATGGGAGATGAAGGTGAAAAATCAATTAGAAAATTATTTGAAATGGCTAAAGAAAAAAATCTAGTTCCAGATTTTGAGCTTAGTATTGCCACCAAGTAATTATATCAATAAATTTTAGTTAATTCATGGGAGACGGAATTGGTGGTCCAGTCATGAACATATTAAATCACAATACATTTGAGTTGTTGATCAGTCATGTAAGAAAAGACAATCAAGATGAATATGGAAAAGTTGAACGTGTAATGATTTCAAAAATCGATAATCCTGAAAACCCAGAATATGGAGAGACATCACAAGAAGATCTTGAAAGAGCATTGAAAGGAAAATTTGTATCATGTAATGTTCAATATAGAGATTCAAAGACAGATGTCCTAGTATGCAATGTTTTTGTTCAACGTCCACCTGAAGGTTTCTAAAATTTTTCAAATCCAATTCCATAAATATGATAAATGTAAAGTAATTCTGTTTGGTCTTAATTGATAAAAGATTGATGATAGGCGGAATTGCTATGGTGATAGTAGGATTAGCATTATACATGATAGTTGATTCAACTGTCCCTGCAGGTCAAGCTGGAATGACTGAAGAAGAAATAATTGATCTAATGATGGCTGAACAAGAAAATGATGATTACAAAACATTGTCAGGCATATTATTTGGTCTAGGATTTTTGTTAATTTTGATTAGTTTTGGAGCAAGAAGACGAAAGGGCAGTGTCAAAAGAGAAGAGAAAAAACCTGCAGAATAATCAAGATTTTAATTAATTAGAAATTCTGTTATTTTCATGATTCATGCCGAGGTTAGTATCTATCCACTAGCGACAAAAACTCCTAGTGTCAGTTTCTATATTGCAAAAGCAATTGAAACTATTCAAAATGTAGAGGGAATAAAATATGAAATCAATTCAATGGGAACATCTTTTGAATCAGATAGCCTCGAGATAATTAACAAAGTAATCCAGCAAATGACTGAGGCAGTACACAATTTAGGAATAGATAGAGTCGAAGTAGTAGTCAAGATTGATTCTCGACGAGACAAAAATCAGAAAATGTCAGAAAAAATCGAATCAGTTAAAAAATTTCTTAATTAAAGATTTTTAAGAATTTTAAAATGAGTATTTCTCTGTGCAGGTTCTCGTCCAATTTCTTTAACCATTGTTGCTAATTCATCTACTGACGAAGTGGTAGGTTTACCAGCAGCGCGATAAATTTCTTCAGAGAATGCAGTTCCAACCAAATCATTACCACCATTTGATAATGCTACTTGTGCTAGTTTCTTTCCATAAGCAACCCAATAAACAGAAATGTTGTTGAGATAGTTTGCCAACATCAATCTAGATAATGCGATGATTCTCAAGTCATATACTGAAGAGCATTCATTTTGAACAAGGTCTTTTTGTTCTAGTTCAGTATTATCTAAACTGAATTTAAGCGGAATCAAAGTAAGAAATCCATTTGTCTTTTTTTGTAATTCTCTAATTTTGATAAGATGATCAACAACATGTTCAGGTTTTTCGATGTGACCATAAAGCATTGTTACATTACTCTGAATTCCCATGTTATGTGCCTCTTCAATTACATCTAACCACTGTTGACCAGTACACTTTCCTCTAACAATTTCTTGTCTTATGTCAGGGTGGAATAATTCTGCTCCTCCTCCAGGCATTGAATCGAGTCCAGCAGTTTTTAATCTAGATAAAATTTCTTTGGTAGAGTTTTTTGTTAACTTGGAGAGATAGAAAATTTCAGCTGCTGTGAGTGCTTTGATGTTTAATTGGGGGTGATTTTTTTTAATAATTTTCATCATGTCTTCATAATATTCCAAAGGAAGTTTGGGATGAAATCCTCCAACTATGTGTACTTCTGTGGCACCCATTTGTTTTGCAATTCCAACGCGTTGTTCGATTTCTTGAGGAGTTAGAGTATAAGCATCATCTGCACCGTCTTTTCTATAAAATGCACACATCTGACAGCTTGCAGCACATACATTTGTGTAATTCATGTAATATGAGGCAGCAAAGGTCACTTTATCACCAACAAGTTGTTTTCTTCGAGAATCAGCAACAGCACCTAGTAAATGTAGATTATCATAATTCATCAATTCGAGACCATCTTTTAGAGATAAATCGTCGCCATTGATTGCGTGTTCTAATGCCTGAGAATCAGAGATTAGATTTTCTAACATGTTTTATGAACAATTTTTCAAGATATATTCCTTAGTTAAAGTTAAGAAATATTTAGTCATAATACTGGTGGAAATTATGGTGTTACCTTTAGTTGATGAATCAAATCCAAAATGCTACATGTGTCATGAAGGATTCAAAGATATTGAAAAATTAAGAGAGCATCAAGCACAAAAACATGCAGATTCCATACAACAAGAAAATGTCAATACCAAAAGGGAACCAGCACCAGGAGACGTTACAGTCTTTTAGATATTTTATTTTTTGATTTTAGTAAT
This sequence comes from Candidatus Nitrosopumilus sp., assembly GCA_008080815.1. Lineage (GTDB taxonomy): Archaea > Thermoproteota > Nitrososphaeria > Nitrososphaerales > Nitrosopumilaceae > Nitrosopumilus > Nitrosopumilus brisbanensis. The sequence goes on along the minus strand of VMDM01000042.1, from coordinate 21,192 downwards.
TCCTCAGCAGTTTGTTTTGAAACTATTGCTAAATCAAATTGTTTATCAATGGAAAGAGCTTTTTTGAAGTATTGGATAGCATTCTCTAAATTTCCAGATTCACCCAAAGAAAGACCCTTGTATGCAAATGCAAATGCACATTTTTTATCTAATTTTAAAACTTGGTCATAACAATCAATTGCTTCCATGTATTTTTTCTGAGAGTGAAAACATGTACCTTTGTTAAGAATTGCATCAATATTTTTTGGAGATAGTTCTATTACTTTATCAAACAGGATAATAGCTTTTTTGAATTTTCCTAAATTTTGAAGTGTTACACCCTTGTCAATTAGTGCAGAAATATTATTTGGCTCATTTTGTAGAATTTTATCATATATTGATAACGCATCATCATAATTTTCTTCCTCGATAAATTGATAAGCTAATTCTAACATCTTTTTTGAATTAAACAATAATCAAAATAATATTTTCTTGATAATATAGATTGACAGATTGTCAATTATTAATTAAGAGGAATTTCTATCTCTGGGATCAATTTCAAGTGACTCATTAAAACATTCAAGTGCCTCACTGTATCGCCCTAATGCACGAAGAATGACTCCCTTTAGATTCAAGATGTCAGGATTTGATTTTTCTAGGAATAATGCTTGGTCTACGCATGAAAGTGCCTCCTCAAAGGAGCCTGAATTCAAAAATTTTTGTGCTTCATCTTTTAGAGAATCTACATTCACAAAAAATATCTAAAAAACCAATATAAAAATAAAAATCAAAAGTAATCAATTTCGAATTATCAAAATAAAAATATCTAAAATATTTTTTAAAAATTGTATGAATAGAATATCCGGAGTGGTTTTTCTCGTAATTATATCGACATTAACAATGTTAGAGCCAGCATATTCACAATCGGAACTAGATATGGATTTAGAGGTAAGTGATCAGGACAAGATCATTTTATTTTCAGGATTTGCCATTGCGGTAATTGCATTATTCTTGTTTTTAGCAAGAGATCTAATTTTAAGAAGAAAGACAGATTATGATAAAAAAGATTTTCAATCTAAATCAGATAGAACCCAAGAAAAATACAATTCAGGTTGGGGAGATGACTATGAAGATGTTGGAAGAAGAGGAAACACAATCAAAGACAAAGAATTTAGAGATATGCTAAAAAATGAAAATTTACCAAATTATTATGAAATTCTTGATGTTTCAGCAGATGCAACAATGGATGAAATCAAAAAGAAGTTCAGAGAATTGGCAAAAAAGAATCATCCTGACAAAACCAAAAAAGAAAATGATGAAAAGATGATAGAATTGAATAAAGCCTATGAAATTTTATCAGATAAAGAAAGTAGAGAAAGATACGACAAATATTTTCTAAACTGATTTTAATCCCACAACTATCATATGTAGTTCGATTGAGTCAGGAGTTTGTACGCTGTTTGTAAGATTGGTATTTAGTTCTAAACTAAATGAATTTTCAGCGTTTGAAATTTTTCCATAAATCTCAATATTTCCAAAATCAGTACTAGGTCCAAGCATTTTGCTTGTCAGATATGGAATAATTTTGAGGTCTTTAACTGAACATTGCATTTTGTATGCAAACTTGTCTGAAAAATAAACACCACCTCGGGTAGTTGGTTCATTTACTGGAATTGGGGAATTTGTAAATTTTACATCCAATAGTTGATAATTATTTTCATTTAGATGAATTGAAAATTCATAAGAATAAGAATCAAGTTTTAAGAGATGTTCCAATAGGACGTTATCAACCGACATGATTTGAAATTTGAAAATATTCTATTGAATGTTTTGTTAAATGGGTCCGAATTTAGATCAGATTTAAAAATGACATTAAGATTCAGAGTACATGCAATTATTTGCAAATACCCAGAAAATTAGAGACGATATTATAGATTTGATGATACAGCATGAAATTAGTAATGATGAATTTGTTGAGATGTTAGATTATACCATTGATTTGTTTGAAAGTAAAGGTTTGGGTCGTGAGTATTACGGATATCACAATATCAATCATGAGTTAGAGGTTACATATTGTACACTTTTAGGAACATCTCAAAATAAAGTGGAAATAAAAAATGAAGACATAAAACATCTCTATGCTGCAGCATTGTTTCATGATTTTGATCCTGAAAAAAGTGTAGACAAACCACATGAAGAAAATGTTTTAAAATTTATTGAATCAGATAAAAAATTAAGTCAATTAATTAAAGATGCAGGATTAGATATCGAAATAATCAAAGTGTTAATTTTAAGAACAACATATCCGTGGGTAGGAGAACTCAAGGAGAATGCTGAAGAAAAAATTAAAGACTGTTTTAGAAATTCAGATAAAACAAGAAATGATATCCAGTATCAAAAACATATCATGGATTTAGGTTGGTATCTTACAGTTATTGATAGAATTAGTGGTTATGCATTAGGGGATTTTAGCAAAGCAATGGAAATGGCAAAAATGAATGCTCATGCTCTAGCATGGAGACCATCATTAATTGTAAGAAATGCGGTCGGTTACTTTGAGGATTTATTGAATAATGAAACAGAGATGATTAAGCCGATTCTCAAGATATTGCCAAATCACATGAGAAAAAACTTTTTTGATACAGTACTTTCATTTATGAAAATTAGACAGCAAGAAATTACAATTCAGGCAGATTGTGCATATCAAAATGTAAAGTTAATTCCAACAATTGAATCAATGACTACACGAAATGATCCAGAATTTATTCAAACATTAAAAGAAATTATGCTTGAATTACCAAGACCATTGCAATTTAGTGAAAATTTTGAAAATTCTGTCAGAGACCCTGAAGTAATCATCACCACATTGAGAATTAATTCCAAAGATGGGGAAATTGTTGGATATGCAAAAGGAGGATCACTGGAAAATTACAAACTAAGAGATGAAATTAGAGATGAAAATTATGGTTTATCTAATACAGTGTTTTTAGAGCCAATTGCAGTTAAAATGGGATTTTGGGGACTCAAAGGTGGAAGTGAGATGAGACACATGTTCATCATGCAATGCCAATCAAAGAGATTTAGATTTCTTACTAGTTTCGCATTAAGACAAGTAATTAATGCCAGAATTGAAAAAGAGAAAGCAGAATTTGTTCAGCAATTTGATCCTGAAAGATGGGATTACTATAGAATTCAAGTATAATTTTAAAAATTTCCCATTAACCGATACGAAAATTTTCGTTCAAAAACAACGAAAATAGGATCAAGGGTTTGCCTAATAGTAAAAAAAAATCAACAAGATCTTGCTAATACGAGTTTGAGCCTAGTAAAGCCATGACTATAGGATATTGTGTAAAGTGCCGCGATAAAAGAGAAATCGGTGGCGCAAAACCATACACCATGAAAAATGGAAAACCTGCAATCAAAGGCACCTGCCCAACTTGTAGTACAGCCATTTTCAGAATTGGTAGTGGATAGAGTTCTTAATTGAGCCACTAGTACTGCCATTCATCAGTGATGCCATTCCATAGTGCACGCATTGGGGATGGATCTTTTTCTATTTCTTGAGTAATTCTATTTTGTAATGCAAAGAAGAAATTTTCCAAAGCATCAACACCGCCATCTGCAAAAAGTTCATGACCAATTTCAGTAATTCTTTGATGTTTTTGTGAAACCTCACCAGAGTCAGGATTTTGCAGACAGAAAGTCATCAAATCAATTAGTTCTTCTTCTAGCATGAAATCCATAAATAAATTTTCAACTAAATAGATTAAAACGTTATCGAAAAATCAAGGAACTGGATTTTGTATGGGAACGATGGAATTTGAATCCATGATCTCAAGTACCCGAAACTTGCGGTCTACCAAGCTGACCTACGTCCCCAAAAATTAATTGCATTAGATCTTTATGAATTTCAATTTTATTGAGAAAGTTCAGAAAAACGATTTTCAACATATTCCCAATTAATTACGTTCCACCAATTCTCAATGTATTCAGCCTTTTTGTTTTGATATTTTAGATAGTAAGCATGCTCCCACAAATCCAATCCCAAGAGAGGAATTTTTTGAAATATCCAAGGACTGGTCTGATTTTCTGTAGTCATAATCTCAATTCTGTTATAAGTGGAATTAAAGACAAGCCAGCACCAGCCACTGCCCTGAATTCCTAGTGAGTTTACAGTAAAAATACTCTTGAAATTTTGAAAATTTTGAAAATATACATCGATTGCATCAGAAAGTTTGCCTTCTGGAATAGATTTTGAATCAGGAGACAATGTATCCCAAAACAAACGGTGGTTTTCATAACCTCCACCAAAAAAATTGAGTTCATTTTGAAATTCGCTTGGAACGGATTTTAAATCAGATAAGATAGACGAAATGTATTGAGGGTGTCCAGAACCTCCAAATTTTTCAAGACATCGGTTTAATCCGTCAACATATGTTTGATGATGTTTTTGGTGGTGAATAATCATTGTTTGCTTATCAATAAATGGTTCAAGAGAATCATATTCAAAAGAAAGTTTTGGAAGGAGGTATTTTACCATATGAAAGGGAAATCAAAACCAAATATAATCTTGAAGAAAATTAAATTTTTATTAAAAATCAATTCTGGATTTGTATGGTTCATCCGAATTTTTCCACAGAAGTTGAAAAATTAGAAAATTTGAAAAATGTAATTACAACTAGTAAAATAATTAGTAATGAAACTCAAAAAGATTTCTTTCTAATGCATCTTAATTTAATCAACGAGGTAATTTTGGAATTTGAAAATGTTCGAAAGATTCAGCCAAAAAATATTCAAACACTTGAAAATTGGGCACATGACTTTCTTGATAATTATGATTATAAAATAAGAGATATGCGAAAAAGAAGCGATATTGTATTTCAAAAATATCAGTCGTTAAGTGAGCTTCTCTCTGAATTGACCATTGATGAATCAAAGAAAAAAACCATTTTGACTTATTTTAGAAATTCAGAAGGGCTACTAATTGGAAAGATAATTTTTGCATATAGAGAAAATTGGTTTTTAGCAAAACATGTGAAATTTTCAGAATTTCAATTTGGCACAATTTCTGATTATGAGAATTGGGTTGAAGATAATCTAGACAAACTAAAAAAAATCAATGAAGGAATAAAGGAAATTTTTAATCAATTTAGTGGAAAGAAAGATAAAACTTTGTAGTTATGTGTAGATATGAGGCAGTTAGGCACAATTGATCTTGAAGTATTGGATTTAGCAATGAAAAGCGGAGGCACATTTAATGAAATTCATCTTGAAAATTCCGAACTCAAAAGACATGGTGTGGGAAAAATTTTAGACACATTAGGAACACTGAAAGATAAAAAATTTCTAATTTTGAATTCTGATGGCTCTTTTTCAATAACAGAGATTGCAAAAAACATACTTTGGAATAGAACCATTCCATTATGGGCAAGAATGATGAGATTACTTCAAATCAAGTCTTGTAGTATGGATCAAATTCAATCAATTTTGAATGAATCTGAAAGTGTGATCGATATCGAGATGGAAAAATTACGACAAAATCAGTTTGTCATGATGTCGCCACAACGAATTGATGAAAAAGTAGTTAAAATTTTTGAGATCCTACCTGAAGGAATTCAAGAGATTGACAAAACAGACAAGGATGGATTTGAAAAAAGTATTTTTGGTAAACCCAAAACAGAAATTGAAATTCTAAGTAGTCTAGATGAAATTATTAAGGAAATTCAAGATTCACAATTAGAATCAAATTCAAAAGAAAAAATTATTCAGAAAATTAATCAATTAAAAGATAAATTGGAAATTTAGTTATTTGCTTTGATTCGATCTTGGATTTGAGCCAAAATTAATTCTGCCTTTGATTTATTCTCAAAGTTGTCTACGGATTCGTCCATGATTTGATCAATCTCATAACTTTTGTCAACTAGAATATTTGCCACATGATCATCTAAAGTACCACTTCCAATCAAATAATATGCAAATACTGTATTTTTCTGACCAATCCTATGCAATCTATCTTCTGCTTGTCTGTGGATAGCAGGACTCCAATCAAGTTCTGCAAAAATTACATACTTGGCACGTGTAAGATTAATTCCTACATTTCCGGCTCTGATACCTGCAATCATTAATTTTGACTCTCCCTTTTGGAATTTGTCAATTTGGTCTTGTCTCTGAGTATCAGATTGACCACCAATGATAGAGACAGGAGAAAATTCTTCAAGACTTTCATTCAATAATTGATGAATTACTTTATGATGGCAAAATACAACAACACTTTCTTCAATCTCCATGATATTTTTTACAAAATTGATTACATGAGGAAGTTTTGCTAGTCCTGCAATTTGCCTCTCACTTTGAATTGCTCTATGGTATGATGCAGATTTTGAAAACTCGCTGTCTGCCTCTTTTTGCTCTTCTTCAAGACGTTTCCAGATTTTATCTAATTCTTCAACATAGTAATCAGTGTCAGCTGCAATGACTTCCTTGTACCTTACTTTGTCTTTGAGTTCCTTGAGTACATCTGTTTTTTTTCGTCTCAGCATTACATCTTTTTGTAGTTGATTTCTAAGTGATGCTCTTTGATTTTCTAAAACAATTGCCTTGCCTTTTTCATTTACGTAGCAAAAATATTTACAAAATTCGCTGAAGGTTCCAAGAGAACCAGGTTTCAAGATATCAATGATAGGCCAAATTTCAGAACCACGATTGTAGATTGGAGTTCCAGATAGACCAATTATGAATTTAATAGATGACAGTAAGGATAGTTTTTTTACAGATTTGTATTTTTGAGTTGTTTTGGATCTTAAATTATGAACCTCGTCGCATACAATTGTTTTAATTCCAACTTTTTCAAGATCCTTTTGACGTTTGAAGAGCAATTCATAATTAATCACATAGATGTCAGTTTTTGGTAATTCTTCTGATTTTCCGGTTCGAATAAGAGTAACTGATGGAGATTCATCATCAATAATTCTACCATTTCGACTTTTCTTTTTTAAGAATTTTGAAATTTCTCTTTCCCAATTATTCAATGTGACAAGAGGTGCAATGACCAAAACTGGAGATGTTTTTTCTTCACTAGCGATAAAAGATAGTGTTTGAACGGTTTTACCTAAACCCATTTCATCAGCAAGTAATGCTCGTCCTGAGGATTTCTTTAGAAAATCCAAACCCTCTTTTTGAAAGTTTAGTAATTTTCCTCTGAATTGGGGTCCAGGTTTTGCTTTATTGAGTTTTAATTTAATTTGAGGAATTGTTGGTTTTGGCGGTTGAGTTTTAATGATTTTTCTTTGCCATACGGTTTTTGATAAAATATCTAAAGAATATCTATCCAAAATTAATTTAATTTGCTTCACACTCTCGGTGCTGTCTGGGACAATGACCTCATTGACATTCTCACCATACCAAGCTTCTGGGACAAGCCTGGAAATCATACTTACTGCTCGTTCACCAGTAATTTTCCAGCAGTATGTTTTAGAGTATTTGTCTTGAACATATTCCAAAGACCCGATGTTTTCCATTGATGTTTCCATAATTTGTGGTTTGAATGTTTTTTTTACTTATGAATCTTCATGTTTTTGTCGATCTCTATAAAATAATCAGAATTTCTCAAATGGTTAAAATAGGATTATGTTTTTTCTACTGGGAAAAATCAGATTTTTTAGATTTTCAAAATCCATCATACTCAATGTTTAAAGTTCATTACAAATAGATTTCATTGTGGAGTTTATACAAAAAGATGAGCCAATTGTCGAAAAACCAATAATGATTGCAGCAATGCAAGATATGGGCAATGTAGGCAGTATTGTGATTAATTTTTTAAATGAATCATTGTCAACAAAACCGTTTCGAGTTTGTAAAACGCCATTCCCCACATACATTATTGACAGGGGCGGATACATTGACTTGCCAGATGAGAAATGGGAATATCGATTTACAGAGGATCTAATTATTTTTGGAGGTGGAAAAGGACAGCCTCAAAGCAATAATGAGTTAAATGAATTGTGTCAAGACGTAATTGATGTAGCAAAAAAATATTCAGTCAAATTTATCTACACGTTAGGAGGATTTCATACAAATAGAATTTTTGGAAATAGCCCAAAATCATTCATTACAACTACATCACCAGAACTGACCAAACAGATGGAAGCATTAGAAGTAGACATTACCCCGGAAAAATCAATCATTACGGGTTTTAATGGCTTAGTTCTAGGATTTGCAAAAAAGAATGGAATTCATGGAATAGGCATGTATGGGGAGTTAAATGAACCAGAAATTCCCCAATACAGAGCAGCAATCAGTATCATCAAAACTCTTGAAAAATTGACCTATCGAAAGTTGGGAGACACTTCAAGATTAGAAATGATGGCTCAAGAAGTTGAAAGAAAATTTAGAAATTAATTTTTAATGAGGTTTGTCAACTGCATGTGGTTGAGTATTCTCATCATGGCAATCACATGAACAAAGTAAGGTTTGATGATTATTCATACAATCTATGCATTCAAAATGTTTTCTAGTTTCACATGCTGCACATATCATGATTTTGTATGATTTTGGTTGAATTTGAATTTTTTCAAGAGTGACTCTGGTAAAATTATTAGTTTTGTTCTTTAAAAATTCTAATTGCCTCTAAGTGTGAACAGTTTGCTTTTAGACCCTTTCCATGATGGAATTTATAGAAATTTTTGAACCCAGGACATTCGCAAGAATCAGATGTGACAAAGTATGATTTCTCAGGATCAGATGAAGATTTTATTTGGTACAAATCATCACCTACTTTTTCGACACCTCCACTTTCTACAAGCTTCTTTGCTTTTCTAATGGTGCTTGCACTCAATATTCAACTCATTCATTCTTTGTTTTTTAGTTTTTTCATGATTTTTGCCCACTCTTTGTCTTGAGCTTTAGCATTTTCATATAGAAGTTCGTAAACCCATGAAATTATTTCAGACCAAATTGCTTTAAGAGAATCATCATCAGTCCAAAAAACACTTGTCTTTACAGCATTCATTGCCAAAATATTTTTTGCATTATCATTTGGTTTTTTATTCCACTTAGCAAGAACTTTATCACAGAATTCAAGAATTTGTGTTTTTGACAGTTCCAGTTTATCTGGATCAAAATTTTCTTTTGAAGACATGATTGGATATAGAGTCTTTAAGATTTAACAATTTTTGAGCCTAAAATTAACAAATTTTTTCATTTCACATAGAAGTGATAATAAAGTCAGTTTGAGAATAAGGAATATTGGGAATCAAGAGATACATTGCAACCAGAGCAATCACAATGTTTGCAGTTTTGATGATTACTCTTTTGATAACAATTTCACTTGTTGGTTCGAATATGGATTTAATTTTAAAGCAAGGTGTGACTTTTCAAGTAAGAAGCGAAATTTCAGAGAACCCAGGAATTGCTGAGAGTTTTGCATCAGTTGACGAATTTGAAAAATATGTTCAGGATCAAATAGAACAGAAAATTTCGAATTTGGGACTAAATGAACCATGGTATTCTCCTCAAAGAATCGGAATTACAATGTATAAAATTTTGATTTTAGATTTTGGAAATGCTACATTTTTGATAAGCGATTCTGGTTCATCGGATGTTAAAGATATTATTTTAGAAAAACTTCCAAAAACAATTTTGTTATTTACATCTGCAACAATAATTATCTCATTAATTGGAATACTTCTTGGCGCAGTTTCTGCAAACAAGGTAGGAAGAGCTATAGACAAAGTTACATCAACTTTTGCAATAATTAGTTCTAGTTTTCCTGTTTGGTGGATTGGAATGTTAATGATTTTTGTTTTTGCTTTTACGTATCAAATATTTCCTGCAAGAGCAACTCCAGAGATTTCTTCGTCAGAGCCAGGATATATTGGAGCACTGTTGTATCACATGGCATTACCACTAATTACAATAGTACTGATTGGTTTTGGTTCATGGGCATATCTTGTGAGAAATTTCATGGTAGGCATTACTCAGGAAGATTTCATTGCTGCCAAAAAGAGCATAGGTATTAGCCAAAAAAAGATAATTTTTTCACATGCAATAAAAAATGCTGCACCACCAATAATTACAGTTCTAGCACTAAGTTTATCAGGTTCTCTTGGAGGCGCCATAATTACTGAGGCAGTTTTTGATTGGCCTGGAATGGGAAGACTGTATTTTGAGGCAATTTCAGTCATGGATCTTCCAGTAATTATTGCAGCAACTTACATACTCACACTGTTTTTCCTAATCAGCATTTTAGTTGCAGATTTGCTTTATGGGTATTTTGATCCAAGAGTGAGGACTGGAACATGAGCAGTGAAAATTTTTCTGAAATCAGGAATCAATTTATCTCAAATAAGATGGGAATGACTGGAATCGGAATTCTTGCGGTACTGGTATCCATCTCAATTTATTCAATTGTTTCCGTCCCTCCTGAAACATTTCAAGAGTGGAATAATCCAGGTAGTTGGATACTATATCCAAAAAGTGCAGTTCCTTCATGGGTGAATTATTTTTCAACGGAAAAAATTTCAGAGCATAAAATTTTAGATAATCCAAGTATCTCAAAGGATTCCAACAATGAACTCTTTTTGAATTCACATCAATTTGCTTTGAATTTCAATTATGATACATTTCCAAATGATTTCATTTACATCTTTTCAACAAAATATCAAAATGCACCACTAGTTGAACTATCAGTATTAAGACCAGATGGAATTCAACTTGATTTACAAAGAACTTCACTTCCATTTAGAGAAAATGACTCTACCTCAGAGCAAAAAATATTTTCGACAGATTATCAAATTAAAAAAAATCTTATCCTACAATCAGATTTTTTCCAATATAACATAAAAAACAAATCATCTGAAGAGATAATTTTTTCTCAAACTCAATCAGATATGCCTCTTAAAGGGAATTACGTCTTTTTTCTCAATGTCTACTCTGTGGATGAATTAGAGATAGTAGATTCCAAACTCGTTATTGGTGGTAAATCATATGGAGTTATGGGTACAGATGAGTTAAGAAGAGATTTGGCTATAGGATTAGTATGGGGGACTCCTTTGGCATTATTTATCGGAATTGTTGTTTCTGTTGCATCAGTAGTAATGGGTTTGCTTTATGGTGTATATGCAGGCTTTAGAGGCAAAAAAACAGATGAAGTTATGATGAGATTCAATGATGTGATTTACGCATTACCTGCGCTACCATTTCTGATAATTTTATCAGTTACAATTAGCAATAGTATTTTTGTTCTGATTGGATTTTTAATGATTTTTGGTTGGGTTGGAATTGCCAAAGTTTCAAGAAGCATGTCTCTTCAGATTAAAACAAGAGGATATGTAGAAGCTGCCAAAACAATGGGACAGACAAATTCAAAGATTATTTTCAAGCACATGCTTCCACAGTTACTCCCATATGCTTTTGCAAGCATTGCAATTTCAGTTCCTGCTGCAATCACGACAGAAGCAGGATTGAGTTTTCTTGGATTAGGGGATCCAAGTTTTCCAACATGGGGGCAAATACTACATGACGCAAGCACATTTGGGGCGGCTGCAAGAGGATTATGGTGGTGGATTTTACCACCAGGAATAATGATTGCAGTCACAGGATTAGCATTTGTCTTTATTGGAAATGCTTTGGATGCAATTGCAAATCCAAAATTGAAGCGATGACTAGAAATTAAATGAGCGAATAATACCTAATGCGCTATCACTAAGTTTTATTGTATATGTCTGAGAGTTTGGATCATCTTTTGTCTCATAAAGTGTCTCTGTAAACTTTACTTTATCATCTTCAGTTGCACCTGCTTCATGTGCACATAGATTGAATGCTTTGAGATTCAAATTATTTGCCAATAGGTGAGAGATGAATTTTTTGTAATCTTCTGGATTTGTCCATGATTTACTTTTTTCATGGCATGCAGCAATCCACACATCAACTGAATTGTGAAAAATTACCTTCTTCCTTATTTCATCAAGAGACATTTTGTTTAGAAGTCAGCTCTTTGCATTTTGGAACCACAACGTGGACATGTGCCACCCTTGTGTTTATTGTTACAGACAAGACATACGTACTTGACTGCACTTGAACCAGGATTTCCCATTCCAAAGAAACCGCCAGTACCAGTACCGGAACTTCCTCCAGCACCTCCCATTCTGTTCATATATCGTCTTCTTAACAATAAGGGAAATGCAATAAAGATTCCTAAAGCTGCAATTAGCCCATATGGGAATGGTAGAATCATTTGCAGTCCAATGCTAATTGCAAGGGAACCAAATAGGAAAATTAGATACGATTTATAATTAAACAATTTACTGAAAATAGGTTCAAAAAGGTTATAAAGTTTTGTCAGAATTTTTTCATGGTTCTACAAAAATCATTCAAGTTTTAGTGTAATTGATTCCCCAGCACTATCCCATGCAGAAATTGATTCCTCATCATATGGAGATTTGACGATAATTGTAACCAGACCAAAAAAATTATTCAAATCATCAATTGTTGGCTCTACACTTCCAACTGGATGAGAACGAAGGCTTCCTACATAACTCATGTCAAATGGCAAAAAGGATTGAGGAATTCCTCCAAATGTAGGTTCACTATGTCCAAAAGGTGGAATCACCAACCCATCTACTTTGATTTGCCCATTTTTTGATTTACCCTTTAGAATCAAAAAACATTCTTCGGGATGCTTCATTTGACAATATGAAAAGATGCTATCAAGTATCTCCTTGTTGAGAGTTACCTGTCTTTCAAATTTTTTACTCTTAAAGATCACAAATAATTTGAAATTTTCAACTATTTATTTTTAGGAATCAATAATGTGGTATTCAGACTTTGATTGTAATCGAAGGTTTTTTTCAATTTGGGATTTAATTTTGGGAAATAAGTCATCAATACTTTTTATCTCAGTTTGGAACATTTCGAGTTTTTGTTTATCATCCGCAATTGAATCAGAAATTTTGGATTGTTGCTCAGTGAGATCAGAGAGAGATTTTGGTTCCAAGTTTTTGGTTTGAGATTTTATTTCTTGGCAGGTATTATGGAATTCAGAGACAGATTTGATAAATCCTTCAAGCATCTCTTCAGTCTCAGTGATATATTCAAGAGTTTTGTCTTGGTCCTTTACTGAGATAGAGCCAGAAGATATTGATTTTTTTATGTTTTCCAAAATTATGATGATGCCGTCTTTGTTCTTGGGACTCATCACATCAAAAGGATTTTCATTTAACTGTGTAAGAATAGATTTCTGTTCCTTATCTAGTGATGATGCATATTCATATCTAGATAACGGTCTAGATATTTTTGTAAATTGCATAGAAATTGAATCCACAATATCGGATTTTTTTGTGACAAAATCTACATACTGTTTTTCTGATTCTTGAAATTTTTGATATTCAGAACTTGATTTTATTTTTTCAATAGAGGTAGTAGTACTAGATAGTTTTTCGTCTTGTGTTTGAATTTCATTATTAATGTGATTTATTTTTGATTCAAGTTCTGATTTATGATTTTCAAGATTTGAAATTTCTTTTACATCTTCCTTAATGCGGTTTGCAAGGTTGTTATTTTCATCATAATTTTCAAGCAAAGAATGAATTTCTTTTTGATTATTTTGAATAATCTCCAGATTGTTTTTAAGTTGATTTGCATATTTTTTTGCAAATATGTGAATTACTCTAGTTTGTCTTCCCAAAACATCACCTACTTTTTTCAAAATGTGATCAAGATAGTGGTCTAGTTTTTTGGCATCATCAATTGATGAAATTTCAACTAGTGTGTTAATCTCTTTTTTCATGATATCAATGACTTGTTGTTTTCCTCGAACAACAATTATTGCCAAATGTTTGTCTATATCATCGACTTTAAGTGAATCATCTTCAAGATGCGTGCAGATAGATTTTAGTTCATCAATTAAAGGACTAGTCGAATTTCTCAGATTTTTTATCTCCAATATTGCCTGTTTTTCTCGCACATATTGTAAATCATCAACAATTTTTGGAACATCAGAAATTGAAACATCTCTTGATTGAGGAACTGTTTCTATTTGCGGTTCAGGCTTTGTCTCTGGTTTCTTTTTTCCCCAACCAAATACCATGTGTATAGTTACTAGTCACACCATTAATAATGATTTAATAATATTTTATAGAAAATAATTTTGGTCATGGTAACAAATTCAGGTTTTCATTCAGGAATGGTCAAAAAGAATATTCAGATAAATTGTACTTTGGATCAAGCATGGAAGAATTTCAGTGATATTGGAGGACTCCCAAAATGGCTTATAGATGTAAAAAAGACGATATTTCTTACAAAAAAGAAAAAGGGTGTAGGGGCAATCAGGTTGATTACATTTGATGATGGCACAGAGATTGAAGAACATGTAGTTTTCTGGAATGAAAAACAGAGTTTCACATATGTTGCAACCTCAGGTCTTCCATTACGAGCATATGTTGCAACAATTTCAATTAAAAAAATTACACCAAAAAAAATCGGTGTTACGTGGCAATCTTATCTGAATAGTGAAAAGATGAGTAAAAAACAATTCCAAGATTTTCAAAAACACATGGGAGAATTTTATTTGGCATCACTAAAACAGATGAAAAGAAATATTGAAGATTAGCACTAGAGTGGTAAGATTTTTTTATTTTAATATCATTTTTTATAATGAGTCTCATGAGCGATATGCGATTTATTTTGATAGGTATTGGATTGACTTTTGCAGGTTTTATTGTATTGGGTATCTTTGGTGAAGATTATCAAGCAGCCACATTCCAAGCTAATGAGTTTGGCACATGCTACGAGTACTTTGAGGATGCGCCTCCAAAAGAGATCAACTGTTCTTTTCAAATTTTTGATCAGGTGATTTTCTTTGCCCTAGTTATAGGACTATTAGCTGCGGGAGTGATTGCCCTTGTCAAAGGAGTAAGAGGTAATTGGGATAATCAAGTTAAACCTGAAGACATGGTAGGTCCAGGTTATACTCAAAATGAAGATTCAGAAGACAAAAAAGACTAGTCTTTGTTTTCATTCATTAATTTTTCATATTCTTCAGGAGATTCTTCTTCCAATCTCTGAAAATAAACTTCTTCGTATGGCATTTTTATCTAAATTCTATTTCAAAATTTGTTTTTAACCTTTAATTTTACTCGCTTTCCAAAATTTGCTTTAATTCATTCATTCGCTGCTCTACAATCTTTACCTGTTCTTCAAATTCATCCATTTTGACATCTTCAGGTTTGTTTAATGTGATTGAAATTTCAGACAAGTCTCCATTTTCAACAACTCTCATTGGAATATCCCATTTTGATTTTGAATCAGAATATGTGGGATCCAAAATTCCTAATTCACGATTTTCATTGAATTTTAGAGTGGAAGGTCCATTTTCTCCCTGAAACTCCCAAATTCCATCGGGGGTAGATTTTGCTTCAGGAAGCATTTTTGGCGGGATTTGCAAAATGGCATCAAAGACATCACCTGTATTTCTCTTTACTGAAACAGTGATGATTCTAGAATGTATCACGATTGCTAGAGTCAGAGATAGTTTAAAAGAATTTGGAAGGATTAGTAAGTTGTTATTTATTCAAAAATGCTTTAATTTTTTTTAGATTTTGTTTGTGAGAGTCATTGAACATCGTAATTGATTCGGCAATAGAGTGTGGAAGATGGGGGGTCAGATTTTGCAAAAAATCATCACCGTTTTGAATCATATTATCAATTAGTTTATCAATCTCATTTTTTTCATCTTTCATGATTTTGGATAAACGGTATACTAGATATGTTTTAAGAGTCTTTTTTGATTAATGTGGATGTAGAGCGGACATTTTTTAGTTTTTGAATATTCCATGAAACGATTTCTCTAATTTTTTCAAAATTTTCTGCTTGTAGTTTTACAAGCATATCATGAGTACCGATTGTCTCAAATACATCTTTTACTTGTTCTAGTTCCTTTAGTTGTTCAATAATTTCTTGTTCTGCACCTAGTTCGCAGTTTAACATGACATATGCATCAGTCATAGATTCAACAAGATGGATTGATTATTTAAATCTGGAGAATTTTAGGTAAAGCTTACCAGGAAACATGAACCAATTCCTGAAGATTTCTTCTGGGTTTAGGGAATTTGGTTTGTAGAGGATACCCAATGCATAGAATTGAAGAGGGTACAAGATCTGTTCCAATTATTTCCATTACCTTTTGCTCATCAAACATGCCAATCCAAATTGAACTCAAACCCAAAGCCTGAGCTGCCAATTGAGAATAGCCAGCAGCCAATGTGGCATCTTGAATTGCAAATTTTTTGAGAATATCTTCAGGAAAATCAAATTTCACTCTTGAAGGGTTTTTACAAAAAACCAAGACTACCGGGGCATCAACGTATGGTTGCTTGTTGCAGGCTGGAACTAGCAATTTCTTTTTTTCAGGACTTTTTATGTAGAAAATTTCAAATCCTTGAAAATTTCCTGCAGTTGGTGCAGTATCTGCTGCTGCAATTATCTTGTCTATTTTCTTGGTCTCTACTGGTTTTTGTTGGAATTTTCTTGTTGAACGTCTTTTAGACATTACAGAAAAAATATCAGTATCAACTACTTTGGATGCTTCTGAACGCAAAACAAAATCCAATAATTGATTTGGGAGTCCAGGATCAAAATCATCTGGTGATTCTTCAGGTGTGTATTCTTTGGGAAAAACTACATTATCATCTGGTTCAAAGTCTACACGCATCAATCTTAGAGAGTCGTTTTAGTAATTAAGAATTGTCTAGTCGTCTTCAGACTCAAATTTGTCGCAACCAGACATGCAGGGTTTGTTCATAACACCTTCACACTTTGCAAGTTCATTATGCATGATTCTGTGATGACCACATGTTTTACATTTTTCTCTAAAATGAGAAATTAAATCAGCAAGTTGAATTTCTGAATTGTTAATTTTCTCTTCAATCTGTTTTGTCATGCAGTAAAAAATGTCAAACTTTGTTTAAACATTTTGAATTGCAGATAGTCCAAATGGAAGAGTCTTTTTTTGCAATTTTACTGATGCAATTGTCTCGCCAATCAATCTAGATGCCAAGTGACATGTCATATCTTGAATATCAAGTTCAGGACATACCTCCATCATATCCATACCAATTATGCCATTTTTAACAACATGTTTGAGAATGATTGATGCAGTGACGGGATTTAGACCCATTGGGACTGGAACAGAGACACCTGGTGCAAATGCAGGGTCAATTCCATCCATATCAAATGAAACGTAGATGTTCCTTCCTAATTTGGCCACAATAGCATCTAGAGTTTCACGTATTCCGTGCATTTGAATGTCAGATGGTGAAAATACTGTAATTCCATACTTTTTGATATTTTCAATCTCTTCTTGTTCAGGACTTCTAATTCCAACCATTACACTTGATTTAGGATCGATGTATGGAAGACAATCAAAAATGACTGAGCCATAAAAGTCCCTAGTGGATGACAAAAAGTCAGGATGTGCATCAAAATACACAAGAGATATTGGACCGTATTTTTTACCCAAAGCCTTGATTACAGGAGTGGTAAGAGAGTGGTCACCACCCAAAGTAATTGGGATTTTTCCATCATTGAAGATTTTGGTATATACGAATTCAATATTTTCTCTTGAAACATTTCCCAGATCAAAGATTTTGGACGTAGGTTTTCCAGCATTTGTGTATGCGGGGGATTCAATACCATTTTCAATAAAGATGTCACGAGTTCTTGAAACGCGTCTGATTTCATTTGGGGCTTTAGATGTTCCTTTTCGCAATGAATGGGAATGAGATTCATCACTAAGACCAATTACAACAAATTCGGCTTCACGATACGAATTACAGTTACACCAAGATAGAGTTTCCATTATTTGTTCACCAATAGTTTTTTTGAGCGACTCTTTATTGAAGAGATCACTTTTCCAATGTTTGAGATTTTTAGATTTGCCATTTTCAATTTGCATGAAAATGAATTTGACATTTTAACTGAGAGAAAATTGTGAGAAATTGATTTTTTGTAAATCAGTTGATTTAGATTCAATGTGAAATCAACTAAATCAGAATCTAGTGGTAATTGATTTTTAGTTGCAATGGTGCTTTTATTCTACGAAAACGTATCTGATACATGAGCCTTCAACTGTCCAGAAGAAGAGACGTGAACTCCTACATATTCATTGGAATCATTGGAGTTATAGGGGCACTCGTGTTCCTAGTATAGAGCACCCACTGATGATTCCACAAAATGGAGTCATCTTTTTGATTTTAAAGATTCAACTGATGAGTATGTGACTAGTCATAGTCGTCATAATCATCATAGTCGTCATAATCATCATTGTCATCAAAAAAATCATGATTTTCAGACTTTACCTTCTTTACTTTAGGCATGAATTTGAGGCGTTTTGCAGCATATTAAAAAAAATGAAAATTGATCTAGATCCAAAATTGAATAATTGATTGACTTTATCCCGAATTAAAACAATTGTATCTGTTTACTCCAAATGAATGCAAAATGAATCATGGTTTTATTTTCAAACTATAATCTGCCCATGAGGGATAACATTGGACAAGAAAAAGAAATAAAATTAAAACTAGAAACTAATTCCCCCCTCCAATTTTCTATTTTTATAAAAATCTAAATTATTTTGAATCACTAATCATCTTGAGCAGTTTGTTACTGTCTTTGAGAATTAGTGGAAAAACGCTTGTTGGGTCCAGACGAGAATTTTTGTGAATGATTTCGTTGATTAGTTGAATCTCATAGTCGATTCCTACCTTCAATCCCAGTTGAAACATTTTTGGAAGTTTGGATATGTTGGGGGAAACAATCATCTCTTTTGACTTTTTAGACTTGCCCGTTGTGGAGATTAACCCCTTGACAGTTCGTTGAAGCAGTTCTTCAAAATTCTCATACATGTTTGATTCTAATTTTGTCAATGTGATTTTTTTAGACATTTTCATGATTCTTTTGATTGCCAATAGTGATTGGTTTGATTCAATGGATTCAAAATCCTGAGACGTCAAGTCAATTCCATATGATTCATTAAATGAATTTACAATGTAAGAGATTGCATCTTTTCTGCATGAAGAATATGTTTTCCCAAATGGACAGTTTTGGCAATTTGTAGAATAGTATCTAAATCCCTTGTCACCAAAACTTGAAAGAACCAGTTTGTTTTGATTACGTAATTTGGTCATGACTCTTGATACAATTGCCTCATCAAGTTCAAGAATTAGAGAGATTTCCTGGTTAGAGTAAGAGCCCTCATCAAGTAATTCAAGAATTTCTTGCTCAATTTCACCTGGTGAACGCCTAGATTTTTCCTCAATTGCATCACCAAAGTAATGCATTGCCATGTTCTCATCAGTATTGAATTTCAATTCACCGTCCTCAAATGTTGCATCTAGTCCGGATTTGGATTCAATTTTGAGTATCTTTTGGACTACTCGAGAAATTTTGTTTGAATCAAAATCATCTAAAAGTGAATGAATCTCATCAATTGTAATTGGTGTATTATCTGAAATCAGATGTAAAACTGCCCATCTGAGTTTTTTTTCATCACTTGATTCAATTTTTCTCAAAATAGAGCAGATTTCAGATATTTTTTCCCACTTTATTGATTCGACAAAATCATCACCGTCTTCAATGAGATTTAGTTTTGTTAGTAATGTGCAAAAAGAGTCAAACTCTTTTTTGATTTTTGTGATTGGGATTTTTTTGTTATTTCTTTTAGAGTCAAAGAATCTTTGTGCAAGGTCCTTTTTGAGAATTATGTTTTCACTTCTAAGATCATCATTGTCGTATTTTAGAAATTCAAAAAACACCAAGTTCATATTTTTTAGTGAATCAGGTTTTAGAATTCGGAGTGCCGAAAGTATGGTAGCATTAAGTGCCATTATCGCTAGACGAGGGATAGAATACTAGTTAAAAAACCTGCTCTTAACTGGATGGTGCACTCTTGATTACATTATAGATTCGCAGACAAGGAATGGGGTTGAGTGACGGAGTGGTTTTTGCCAGATGCACGAAACAAGTTAAAAAATATGAACGAGACTCCAATCATCAAAATTGCAAGAACAAAATTTAACGCGTATCCAAAATCAGTTGAAACATAGCCTGAAGTCAATGATGCAAAAAATATTCCAATTCCAATCATGAATGAATTTAATCCCAAAATCCTACCTTCAAACCCCTTGGGCAGAGATTTTGCCAAAATTACTGAATTTGTATTGCTGAACATAGAAAATGACAGGACCATAATAATTGATGAAAGAATTGCAATGAATAGTGCCTCAATTCCAAAAACCATAGGCAGAATCACAAGCGAAATTGAAATTCCAATAATTCTTGGAATAAAAGAGATGTTCATCAGCTTTTCATCACCGAGTTTTGAGGATAACTTTGGCACCAAATAGAAAAATCCTAGCATAGCGACTGATTGAATTAGAAAAACCACAAACACATCAGAGTCAGACATGGAAAAAGATTTGAGGTAAGGTATGAAAATTGTAAAAAACATGTTGCTTCCAAAATAAAAAAAGAAACCAGTTAACAAAAGAAATCCAAGAGGATTTTTTGAATTTTTGGAAAATGAGCCAAAGATGTGTGAGATGTCTGACTTGTGAGGTAGTTTTGGAAACGAGACATGATGATGCATTCTCATGTGTCTTAGAACAAAAGAGATGCCATGAATTGATTCGGCAATAGTTTGTCTTTCCATAAAGGTATTTTTTCCAATGACCAAACTTGAGACAAACGCTGCCACAGAAAATACGATACAAAACAAAAAGTATGGTCTCAAGTCAAAAAATATCGTCCATACACTACCAACTGAAAATGCAATCAAACTGCCAGCAGTATTAATTAACGAAGTTAGTGCAAAAGCACTGCTCCATCTGTTGTTTGTATTGGTTTCAAGTACCATGATTTGGGTAATTGGGTTTTTTCCAATTATGAAAAATCCAATCAGACCAGAGAAAATAGAAATGATAAAGAGATCACTTGTCCAAAACATTCCTACACACAAAAGAGAAACTGAGCCAAAGCAAGTAAGCAATATGAGCCTTTTTTGGTGATACAAATCAATTATCTTACCCCAGAAAATAGAGCCAGCTGCAGTTCCTGCATATTGAAATGCAATTGCAATTCCTACATCTAAAACCGAACCACCCAAAGCTAAAATCTGCAACGGGATTACAATGTGCAATCCTTCAACCAGCACACTTGCTG
>VMDM01000035.1 GCA_008080815.1 Candidatus Nitrosopumilus sp. | reverse complement strand
GTAATTATCTCTGCTTTAGTTTTATTCATTCCCGTCAATTCTATTTATGCTCAAACATATTCAGATGTTACAGATCCAGTCGTAATTATTGAAACTAATATGGGAAAAATGGTTATTGGATTTTTTCCAGCAGATGCACCTAATCATGTTGTTAACTTTATCAAATTAGCAAAACTTGGTTTTTATGAAAATACTTTATTTCATAGAATCATTCCTGGATTTATGATTCAGGGTGGGGACCCAAACACAATTGATGGTGATCCAAATTCTTGGGGAATGGGTGGCCCTGATGAGAAATTAAATGCAGAATTTAATTCAATTAAACATAATCGTGGAATAGTATCCATGGCACGCTCACAGGATCCCAATAGTGCTGGTTCACAATTTTTTATTGTTCATAAAGATTCAAACTTTTTAGATGAACAATATACAGTCTTTGGAAGATTAATCACAGATGAAAGTTTTCAAACATTAGATAAAATTGCTTCAGTTGAAACTGATGAACGAGATAGACCATTAAATCCAGAACAAGTAAGAATTACTAAAGTCAGTGTAGTTCCAATGTCTGAAATTCCAGATTTGATGGATTTATCACCTCCTGAAAGAACAATGATGGATTCTCCAGTTTCTTCCGGTAATCAGATTTTTGATAGTGAAGAATTAGAAATTCAAATTAGTTTTCCAGAAGGATGGCTTTTACAGGAACCTGGAACTACTCAACCAGGTGCACCTAATGTTGTAGCTGTTGGACCAAAAACTGGAATCATGAATCCTAACATTTCACTAACAATTATTGATGGAATTGGAAAATCTTTTGACTCATACATAGATGAAAAAAAATTAACTTTAGATGAAATTGTTAAAACTGGAAAATTGAAAATAATTTCAGAACAAAAAACAAACCTTAATGACAATCAAGCTTATCAAATTGATGCTGAGGCAATATTTTTCTCAGAAAATAATTCTTTTGACGTAAAATTTTCAGAAATTACCATTCTCAAAAATAATTTATTTTATGTAATTACATATGCTAATGATATCAACGACTTTGATAATCAACTAGAGAGATTTAATGACTCAATAAATTCAATTGAGTTTAAACAAGATTCAGTTACTACTGAAACTAGTAATGAAATGGGTGGTGGATGTTTGATTGCTACTGCGACTTTTGATTCAGAACTTGCACCTCAAGTACAGAAATTAAGAGAAATTAGAGATTCAAAATTACTTCAAACTGAATCAGGCTCTCAATTTATCTCATCATTCAACCAATTCTATTACTCATTCTCACCATATGTGGCTGATTATGAAAGAGAAAATCCAATTTTCAAAGAGATTGTAAAGATTGGAATCACACCAATGATTACAACATTATCTATAATGGATTATGCAGATGATGAATCACAAGTTTTAGGTTATGGAATTTCATTGATTTTGATGAATATGGGAATGTATTTTGTTGCTCCGGCAATAATCATCTATAGAATTAGAAAATTATTCTAACTACCAGACATCGTCTACTTCGTCTAATTCTTTGTATTCTTTGCCAGCTTCATTTCTCATGAATTTGAGTCTGGAGATATCCCTATCAAAAATCGCATCAGCAACCCAATCAAGGAATACTCTAAATCTTTTCTCCCATGTTGGAACTTTGGAAAGATAGACATTTCTCCACAAAAACCATGCAAACAAACCATGCAAATTCATTCCAAAAAATGATGCAATACCAGTTCGTTTTCCTATGATTGCCATCTGTCCTCTAGGCGTATATTCAAATTCAGTCATTGGTTGATTTGAAATCTTTGCATGAAGATTTTTTGCAGCAGTTTTTGCCATGGCTTCAGCTAATTGAGCAGTTGGTGCGTATGGTCTATTGGTTTTTTTATCGAAAAATACAGAGCAATCACCTATTCCAAATACTCCAGGAAACTCTTTCACTTCCAAGTATCTATCTACTGCAATTCTTCCTTTGTCAGTTTTGAATAGTGATCTTTTGATTGTATTAACTGGTGTGACACCTGCAGTCCAAATCACTGTTTTTGATTGAATGGAAATTGGTTCAGAGTTTTCTGAATCAAAACTTTTTGCCATAACTTCATCTCCATCAAAGCTTGTAACTCCAGTTTTTAATTTAATTTCAATTCCATGTTGTGTCATTTTTTTAAATGTAAAATCAATTAGATTTTTAGAAAAGCCTGGAAGAATTTCACCGCCTGCTTCTAACACAACTACCTTAATGTCATCTTTAGAAATATTGGGATAATATTTTATTACATCCAATAATAGATCGTGTATCTCTCCAGCGGTTTCAATTCCTGCAAAACCTCCACCAACTATTACAAATGTTAACAAACTTTGTTTCAAAATTGGATTTTTTTCATTTTCAGCTTGTTCAAGCATATCGATTATTCTGTTTCTTACCATCACTGCATCATTCAATGTCTTCATTTGATAGGCATTTTTTTCCAAATCACCCATTCCAAAAAAGTTGGTCTCACTTCCTAATGCAAGTACAAGATAATCATAATGAAGTGAAATTCCTCTTTTCTCACCACTTCCCCATAAATTCACAATCTTTCCATAAGGATCAATATTTTTGATTCTCCCTTCATAAAATGTAGAATGTTTAATGATTGCTCTTAATGGCATTACAACATGTCTTGTCTCAATCATACCTGATGCAACCTGAGGCAACATTGGAGTAAATAGGAGAAAATTGTCTTCTGCAACTAGAACAATCTCATATTCGGAATCTGATTTGAAATAATTTTCTAATTTTAATGCACATTGTAATCCAGCAAAACCTCCCCCTAATACAACAATTTTTTTCTTGTATCTGGCCATATGAAAAATCCCTACTCGTCGAATATATGCTAACACTCATTAAAATATTCTAGTGGTAAAAAAAGACCTACTGCCTAATTATTTCTGTCCTTAGAATTTCATAAGCTCTTGAACCATCTCTCTCATTTAGTATTATTATGACATTTTCTTGGCTGAAAAATGCATTTACTATCTCTATTCCATTAGCATGTAAAACCTCTGCAATGTAAGATACCACATCTGATTTGTTCTGAGTAATGGGTATTGTGATCTTTATCTTTGCCAATCCAGTACTGAATAAATTATCTCTAATTGCAAAATCATCAAAAATTTGTCTGATATCTTCCATGTCTTCTGTCAAAAATCTAAAGGAATCTGAAACCCTAAAAAACTCGTAATTGTTTGTAATTTTTGAAAATTTCTCCAAAATCGACATTGGATCAATTTCTCCAGAATCTTTTGCAGAGAATTTGATATCCATTATTCCATCTGTTAAAGCCAATCTGGCATTCTTTAGGACTGATTCGTCTTTAATCTCATCTTTAATCTCAAATGAATCAGCATATCTCTTGATAGCAACAACAATTGTATTCAAATTAACAGTATTTCCCAATATTTTCTCAATTTCTGGTTGAAGCTTGACAGCCAATGCAGTATAATTAATCAAATCCATCTTCATACAATCATAGATTGATCTATTCCTTGTAATCATCTCTCGAACAATTTCAGGAATGGACATTGTTGTTCGCATATACAATCTGTATTGTAAGTAATTATAAAGTTATGTAATAAATCAATAAATTATCAATAATCTTTATATTATGTCATATATATTACATATACTAGGTGAATATGACAATGTTCTTAGATGATGAATTCAATAAAATGTTCAAAAGAATGTCACAATCTTTTTTCGACATTGATGATATTTTTGAACAAGTTAGAGGTCAAAACCTCAATGGACCATACTATGGTTACACAATGACAGTTGGTCCAGATGGAAAACCAATTGTAAAAGAATATGGAAATGTAAAACCAGGATTACTTCCATCTTCTGAAACAAGGGAACCAATTGTAGATACAATAGTTGACGACAAGGAAAAGGTTGTAAAACTTGTTGCAGAAATTCCTGGGGTTGAAAAATCTGATGTGAAAATTACTGTTAATGAAAAAACAGTAAATATTTCAGCAGAAAATGGAGACAAAAAATATCATGTTGACGTTCAATTGGAACAAACAGTTGATGAAAATTCTGCCAAAGCTTCATACAAAAATGGAATTTTGGAACTAGTCTTCAAACAAATTTCCCAAGAAAAGCCAAAGGGAAAAACTGTGGAGGTTGAATAAATCTCCCTTTATTTTTTGGTGATGAAAAATGAATGAAATTACATTAAAGATTGCAGAAATTCCAAAACATCATGTTGGACGTGGACGAGCGTTAGTTGACCCCAAGTTCTTGGAGGATACAAATTGGACTACAGGACAAATTTTGGAATTAACATTTAACAAAAAAACACATGTAAAATTATGGCCTGGAAGTACAGAAGATTATGGTTCTGGATTAGTAAGAATTGATGGTGTCACAAGACAAAATATCGGAGCTGGAATTGATGATAAGATCAATATAAAATCAGTAGAAGCTGTTGAAGCAGAAGAAATTACAATTTCACCAACTGAAAAAATTAATGTTGATGGTCTTGAAGATTACATGAGATACAATTACCAAAATCATGTATTCACTTCTGGAGATACAATATCACTCAATACCCAAATGGGAACAAAAATACAATTTGTAATCACATCCACAAAACCATCAAAACCAGTAATTGTAACCGAGTCTACAATTTTCAAATTGGGTGAAATGACAAAATCAATTGATTCTTCAATTCCTAGAATAACTTATGATGAATTAGGTGGACTCAAAAATGAAGTTCAAAAGATTCGTGAAATGGTTGAGCTACCAATGCGTCATCCTGAATTATTTGAAAAAATAGGGGTTGATGCACCAAAAGGCGTACTTCTCTACGGACCACCTGGAACTGGAAAGACTTTGCTTGCAAAAGCAGTTGCAGGCGAAACTAACGCTCATTTTATCTCTCTTAGTGGACCTGAAATTATGGGAAAATTTTATGGTGAAAGTGAAGAACGAATTCGTGAAATTTTCAAACAAGCTGAAGATAATTCTCCAAGTATTATCTTCATTGATGAAGTTGATTCTATTGCCCCTAAGCGAGATGAAGTTTCAGGAGAAGTTGAAAAAAGAATTGTTTCTCAACTTTTGACATTAATGGACGGAATGAAAAGTAGAGGTAAAGTTGTTGTAATTGCTGCAACAAATAGACCTGATTCAATTGATCCTGCCTTAAGGAGACCTGGAAGATTTGATCGTGAAATAGAAATTGGAATTCCAGATCAAGATGGCCGGAATGAGATTCTTTCAATTCATACCAAAGGAATGCCAATTAATGAAAATGTTGATCTAAAACAAATCGCAAAAACAACACATGGATTTGTAGGAGCTGATCTTGAAGTTCTAGCTAAAGAAGCGGCAATGAGATCACTAAGAAAGATTATTCCAGATATTGATTTGGGAGAAGAAAAAATCTCATCAGAAATTCTACAAAAAATTCAAATCACAAACGATGATTTTAAAGAAGCTCTCAAAGACGTTCGACCAAGTGCATTAAGAGAAGTACACGTGCAAATTCCAAATGTTACATGGGAAGATATTGGCGGATTAACTGAATTAAAAGAGGAATTACGTGAGGCAATAGAGTGGCCAATCAAACACAAAGAGGCATATGATTATCTTGATGTAAAATCTCCAAAAGGCGTACTTCTCTACGGACCACCTGGAACTGGAAAAACATTGATTGCAAAAGCACTTGCAAAAATGACTGATTCCAATTTTATCAGCGTAAAGGGACCAGAATTACTCTCAAAATGGGTTGGTGAATCTGAAAAAGGAGTTAGAGAGATTTTCAGAAAAGCAAGACAAGCTTCACCATGTATCATCTTCTTTGATGAAATTGATTCTCTAGTACCTAGAAGAAGTGGAAGTGAATCTTCACATGTTTCAGAAAATGTAGTTTCACAAATTCTCACAGAAATTGATGGTTTAGAAGAACTACATGATGTTCTAATCATTGGTGCAACTAACAGATTAGATATTGTTGATGAAGCATTACTGCGACCAGGAAGATTTGATAGAATCATACAAGTTCCAAAACCCGACGCTCAAGGTAGAGAACATATCTTAAAGATTCACACAAAAAATAAACCATTAGACAAAAAAATCGATTTCAAAAATATTGTAGAGTTAACTGATGGATTTAGTGGTGCTGAAATTTCTGCAATTGCGAATAGTGCTGCGATTTTGGCTATGAAGAGATATGTAAATGGAAAATCCCAAAATGTCAAAGATATCAAAATCACAGAACAAGATTTACTGGATGCAGTTAAAAAAATTCAGCCAAAAACAACTGAACCACTAGTTGTTTCTCAAACAAAATAGTCTAAATACTGATGGTGGTATCAACAAATATGAAACTGTACCTAGATTTTGATCCTTGTAAAGAATGCAATGAGATGATGGCAGAATTAGCTAGTCCTGAAATGTTGTTTGCTGATCAAAAAACACGTGCAGATGAATCTGCAAAATTTCTAAGACATCTTACATACAATCATACCGAAGTTGTTCAGGCAGTACTAGATGATTTACCAAAACAAAAACGAGATCAAGAACCTGATTTTTACAAATAAATTTTCAAATTTTAAGACTATTTGATTGACTCTAGGGAATGACCACGGTTACTAATCATTTGTAATACTGCTTCAATTGTGTAATCGATTCCATGTTCCTCATCAAAATGGTCCCTTAGTTTTTTAACAATTTCTTTGGTAATCTCTTCATTAATAGAGAAATCACACTCAAAACCATAATCTCTACATCTCAAGTTAAGTGTCATATCATTTTGGAAATATATTCAGTATATGAGTATTCTGTTAAATTTAAAGTAAATTAACTAGAAATTTTCCATATTGTCATGAAAGGTATAGAATTTCTCTTTCTTGGAATGGGTTCTATTCTCGGCGCATTTCTAAGATACAAAATTTCTTCATCTCCATTACTATTCAACACTTTTCCTGTCAATGTTTTAATTGAAAATATTCTTGGAGCATTCATTCTTGGAGCATTCATAATTCTTTCACAACATTGGAATTTAGATGGAAGGTATTCCCTTTTTGCAGCAGTAGGCTTCTGTGGTTCTTTAACTACCATGTCTATGTTTGCTTTAGATTCAACAAATCTTCTTGAAAACAAACACTACTATACATTATTTCTTAATATTTTAGCTAATATTGGATTGTCTATTGGTGCATTAATTGCTGGTAAAACAATGATGAATTCAATTTTAACAAATTAAATTTATACAGGAAATCAAAAACTTCATCATGCATAATTTAGATCAAAAAGTTTTTGGAAAAATTACTACTAAGGAAATCATTGGTGCAGATCCTAATTTAGAAAAGACAAAATTAATTCTTCAAAATGAACTGAATTTTCTTTTATTAGAATTAAAATCTAATTCCAAAGAAAATTTAAAAAATCTTTTAGATGAACAAAAAAAAGCAGAGGATCATATCAATAGTAGACCAGGAGCTATGGCATTAGCACAAAATAAAATTCAACTATTCAATGAATTTAGTCAAAAATATACTTTAGAACTAAAAAAATTACTTGAATCTTAATTCTTTTTCTTCTTTCTTTTTGAACTTGTTTTCCTCTTTATTAATAAAGAAAATAATGCGCCTGCTGGAATTCCAATTATTGTTCCAATACTAATGTATGGTGCAATAAAAAAATCTCCTATCCAAAGTCCTCCTTCAGTAGTCAATTCCATGAATGTTCTTGGTCTAAGAATAACTGAGACTGTTTGAGATTCTTTTTCTTCATTTCCAATATCGTCTGTATATTCTAAAATTATTTCGAAAGGAAGTTTGTATTCTGAATTTACTTCATTAATTGGAGTAATCATTCTTGAAGTAATCTCAATCAGTTGATTCTTGTCTATTTTAGAAAAGGAATGTTGTGTTTCTCCTCTAAAATCAATTTCATTTGGAGGAATCACCTTCAATTTTACATTACTAATGTCTATATCATTTGAAATAATTCCAATTTCAAAAGGAAATTCTGCGTTAGTAAAAATAGATTCAGGGGTTTTTGTTGTAATGGATACACTTGGTTGTGATTTAACATCTATAGGAATTGCAATGTTGTGAAAAATCGGTTCTTGAGGATTTTGGTTATTTTCTACAAGAACCTGTGAATATACTATGTTGATAAAATATGTTCCTGGATTGAGCTCTTCTGGAATTTTTATTTTAATATTATCTCCATATGATCCTGTCTCAGTTAATTTCTCAATTTTTATAGTATCTTTTGATTCAAACATTAATCCTGGAATACTAGTTCCATCAAACTGAAAATGTATGTCTTGTTTTTCTTCCCACCCATTATTTTTTATTAAAACTGAAATTATTCCTTCTCTTCCAACTATAATTTTTTCAGGATATGTAATTTCAAGATCCATTCCTCCTTCAAAATTTTTGATCAATGTATCTGCGTAAACAGACGGAATAAACATCATTAATCCAATTAGACCAAAAAATATTCCAAGATTCATCAAAGGATCGCCTTTTTTCAATCCTAAGTTGTATTTAGCCTTAAAAATATCAAAAAAAAACTAGTTGATTCATAAATACCAACAAACGGAGGATTCTAGAAATAATCATGGCAACTAAATCAAAAGAACTTTGTCCAAGATGTGCTCAAGGAAAACTTGTAACAGATAATGAATCTGGCGAGATGTTTTGCTCAAAGTGTGGATTTGTTATTACTGAAAAATTACAAGAAGCAGGTCCAGAGTGGAGATCCTTTACCCAGGACGAACACGGAGATCGTGCAAGAGCAGGAGCTCCTACATCATTAACAATGCATGATATGGGATTAGCCACAATTATCAATCCTGTAAACAAAGATGCATCTGGTAGACCATTAACAGCTTCAATGAAAAGCACTATTGAAAGACTAAGAACTTGGGATAGTCGTAGTCAGGTACATGAACCAGTTGATCGAAATTTTAGACAAGCATTTAGCGAATTAAATAGACTCAAAGACAAATTAGCAATTTCAGATGCAGTTATCGAAAAAGCAGCTTACATTTACAGAAAAGCACTAGATAAGGGTCTTGTCAGAGGTCGCTCAATTTCAGCATTAATGGCATCAGCACTTTATGCAGCATGCAGAGATACAGAAACTCCAAGAAATCTCAAAGATGTTGAACAAGCTGCAAACATCAAAAGAAAAGATATTGCAAGATGTTACAGATTACTAGTAAAAGAATTAGATTTGAAAATGCCAGTAACTGACTCTATTCAGTGTGTTGCAAGAATTGCAAGCAGAATTGGAATTGCAGAAAAAACTAAAAGATATGCAGTAAATGTTCTCAAAAAAGCACAAGAGAATGAAGTCTCTGCAGGAAAAGATCCTATGGGACTCGCAGCTGCTGCATTGTATTTATCATGTGTAAAAAATGGGGAAGACAAAACTCAAAGAGATATTGCAGAAGCTGCAAATGTTACTGAAGTTACAATTAGGAATAGATACAAAGGTCTTAAAGAATCACTAGATCTTTAATTTCAAAAACTAATCATCAATATTTGATGAAAGTGATGTAAAACTACGTTTGGTATTTTTAACCTCATCATCCTCATCCTTTTTATCAGAGTCATCTGGAGATACAAATCCACCTTTTTCAGCTTCAGGTGGAGGAATTTTTTTGGATTTACCGAGTCCAATTGTGGTAATAATTACAGATGACAAAATTATGAAGAAAATTATCTGAGGATATGCCTCTGCATTAGGTAATCCCAAGGTAATTGGATATGTTGCAAGTACTGCAGCAGCTAATCCTCTAGGAATTAATGAATTTGTAACTGATTTATCCAACTTTGAGAATCTTTTTGTTAGAGTTACTTTTCCAACTCCGATTCTTCCAAGATAAACAGCAACCGTTATCACAATGCCAAATATTGCATATTCTATATTTCCAAAACTTGCCATCAATCCTACAAAAACGAAAAAGAATGAACGAACCAAGAATGTTAGTTGATTATGAGTTGGATCATCAGTTTCGATTTTTGGTAGTTTGAATTTCAATACCTTTGAAAGATACTTTTTGTTTCCAATCATTAAACCAAAAATTAATGCAGTAAGTGCACCTGATTCTCCATAGGTATTTGCCAAAAAGAACAAAACAAAAAGAATTCCTAACGTAAGCATGTAAGCATGTTGAGCATTTCCTAATTTGGAAGAAACATACATCCAAGGAATTCCTACTCCAAACCCTAAAACCAATCCAACTACAATTGCTTTGCCCAAAGTCTCTTCTAATGTGGAAATATCAAATTGTCCTGCGAGTACAGCTTCAAATAAGATGAATGCAATAATGGTAGCTAAGATATCAGTTAGTGCCGATTCAAAACTTAACATTGAACGTGTCTCTTCTGAAATTTTTACATTTCTCACTAGACCAAAAACAATAGCAGAACTACTTCCTCCAACAATTGAACCCAGTAAAACACTCTCCAATAACGTCCATTCAAGAATATAATGAGCTGCCAAAGAAATGATTAGAACTGAAACAATGAATCCCAAAAAAGCTAGAGTTGTTGAAAAATGTGCAGTCTGAACTACATGTTTGATGTGCAAATTTAGTCCACCATCAAACATGATGATTATGAGTGCTAATGCAGCAAAATATGGAACAACTTGGATAACTGTATCAGGTTGAATTAGACCCAAAACTGGACCAATTATTACACCCAAAATCATCAAAAATGCGACATCTGGAATTCCAGTTTTCTTGAAAAAGGCTTCTCCAGCAACACCCAAAAAAATTACAACTCCTGCAGCAAGTAAGATAATAGGAGCAGAAGCTATCGGTTGATCTGAAATTGAAAATGAAAATGTTGGAAGCAATGCTTGAAATTCCAAAATTTTCTCTGAAATTACTTCAGTATCCACACTAGAGAAATCCATTCCTCCAATCTGACCTGCAAATATATTCAAAATCAAAAAAATTACAAATTCCATACTATTCAGATACATACTATGATTGTCAAAATTAAACCAAACTATGTAGAAAAATTAAACTAGTTAATCTAATTCAGATACACATTAAATCCACCCAATTCTAAAAATAATATGAGTGCAACAGATACACTTCGTGAGGATCATAAACAAATTAGAAGATTAGAAAAAATAATTATCAAATGCTATACCGAACTTTACAATGGAACAAATATTCCATTTACAGATATAGATAAAATTACTATAATTATTGAAGAATTTTTGGATTCCATTCATTACTCTCGAGAAGAAGATTCGTACTTTCCATGTGTTGCAAGTTATGACCACTTGAAACAGGAAATAAAAGGATTCATGATTGAACATGAATTTTCTCGAAGAATTGCAATTCAAATTAAAAAATATCTGAAACAGTGGAAAGACGGTATTGATTCTAGAGAGCCAGTTGCAAGATATCTCAAAACATACTCTGTATATTTAATGGACCATATGAACAAAGAAGAAGCATTTTTTGATAAAGCTGAAAGTGAAGTTTTATCAAAAGAAGAAGAACTTGATATGTTTGAGCAATTTCGTTCTGTGATGACTATATCCAAGAAAAAAGATGATATGATTAAAGAAATTGAAAATTTAGAAAATCTTCCATGGATGAAGTAACGTAACCTCTTTATGTGTAAATTCCAGATTTAATCTATGAAACCATTTGTTCTTTGGATGACTGGTCTACCATGTTCGGGCAAAACAACAATTGTAAAAGATTTGCAAAAAGACATTCCCAATTTGGCAATGCTTGATGGCGATGAATTAAGAGAATGGTTTTCTCCAAAAGATTTTTCAAAAGCAGGACGTGATGAGCATAACAAAAAAGTTGCTCACCTAGCAAAACTACTTTTAAAACATGGAGTTCCTAGTGCAGTTTCTCTAGTTTCTCCATATCTTGAAAATAGAGAAAACGCAAGAACCATCATTGACGCAGGAGATCAATTTGCAGAATGCTATATCAAATGCTCACTTCAAAAATGTGAGGAGAGAGACGTCAAAGGTATGTATGCCAAAGCAAGAAAAGGCGAAATCAAGGGATTTACAGGCATTGACGATCCATATGAAGCTCCTGAAAAGGCTGATCTTATTGTTGATACTGAAAATGAACCATTGTCAGATAGTGCTCAAAAGGTAAAAGATTTTCTTAAATCAAGAAATCTAATCTAATTTTTTATATTCACAAACAATTTTTTCATGAATCTTTCCATTAGATACAATTATTCCATTCTGATGAAAAACATCTTCATTGTTGTAAGTAATTTGATTTCCAGACATGTCTGTCATTAATCCACCAGCTTCTAAAATTATACAATTAGACGCTGCAGAATCCCATTCTTTCATTTTATTTGTAGTTGTAATGTAAGCATCAGCTTTTCCTGATGCAATCATACATACTTTTAATGAACTTCCAATACTTGAAAATTCTTTAATTTCTAGTAATTTAATGAAATTTTTTTCTTTATCTGATAAATGATGTCTAGAACCAACGGCCCTACATTTTTTGATATCTAATTCATTTGAAACAGAAATTTTTTCCCAATTTCCATCCTTTAACTGAAATGCTCCCTGATTTTTCTGAGCAGCAAAAATAATTTTTTCAGTTGGCCATGCAATTACACCTAGTACTGGTATTTTGTTTTTTACTAGTGAAATCATTACTGTAAATTCTCCAGTTTTATCAATAAAATCTGAAGTTCCATCAAGAGGATCTACAATCCATAATGTATCTTTTTGAAGCCTATTCAAATCATCTTTATCCTCTTCAGATAAGATATGATGTTCGGTTTTAGATAGAATTTTTTTAATTAATTCATTACTCTTTAGATCTGCTTTTGTAATGGGGGAATTATCGTCTTTTGTAAATTCTTCAATTTTTTCATCATAAATTTGAAGAATAGCCTCAGATGCCAACATTGCTGCCTCCAAAGCAAAATCTAACTCTGGAATTTTTTTTGAAATAGGAATTTCTTGCATGCTGAGTTATGTTGTAAGCTCTGGTTTAAGAGTCCACACAATTCCAAGAGCAATAAATGGTATAGAAATAATACCAATAATTCCTAAGATTGTAAAGAATTGTGATTCTGAAACATCTGGATTGTTAATAATCCATGGGAGGGGTAATGAAATTACAATCCAAATCACACTAAGTAAAATAATTAATTTTGCTTTTGCTTTTCTACTCTTCATAAATTATATCACCATTATGCACTAATAAATTCATTTGAAATCATTTGAGTGATTCTCCCCCATCCACTGCTAAAATTGCTCCAGTAGTCCATGATGAATCATCGGCTGCAAAATAGAGTGCTGCTTTTGCAACATCTTCAGGAGTACCCATTCTACCAATCGGATGCTCTGCATTAATGAATTCCTTGTCTTTCTCAGTTTTGTAAAATGGTTTTGTCATATCTGTATCAACTACACCTGGACAAATACAATTCACTCGAATCTTATCTTTTGCATATTGTAATGCCCAAGATTTTGTAAGTAAAATTAATGCTGCTTTGGAAGCTGAATACGCATCAGCGTTAAATCCTGAATATGCTTTGAGTCCTGCATCTGAAGAGATATTGATTATTGAACCTCCACTTTTTTGCAAATGAGGTATTGCCGCTTTTGTAATTCTAAATTGTCCAGTCAAGTTTGTATCTATCACATCATTCCATTCTTTTTCATCAATTTCATGCATCTTTTTGATTCTTGGTAGAATGCCAGCATTATTTACCAAAATATCTAATCTACCAAATTTCTCAATAACTAGATTAATCATATCATTTACCTGACAACTATCTCGAACATCTGAAACAATTCCTAAAAACTTGGAATTATTACTCGATACTTTATCTAAATCAATTTTGTTTCTACCAGTTATGACAACAGTTGCTCCATTTTTGGCAAAAAGTTCAGCAATTCCTAATCCAATTCCCTTACTTCCACCTGTGACAATTGCAATTTTTCCATCTAGATTCAATAATTGAAGCATTGTTAGTACTAATTTATACCTGAATTACGAAAATAGGCAGTAAAAATTTCAAAAAAATATTACTACTATGAATAATTTTTAAAAAAATTTTAAATAGTAAAAATTATTACATATTATTATGTTGATGGACATAATTTCTATCGACTAAATTTGCGTAACCCCGCAGAACGTAAAAGGCGTCAAGCTTGGCTTGATAAAGAGAGGGAATCTCTCAATTGTTCTGCAACATAGGGGATTACGCCTTTTAATTCTCTTTAATGTATACTGATACCGAACCATTGGTTTGTCCATTAGGGTCAATCTCAATTTTCAAATTTTGATCAGACTCTATTTGAATTTCATTTTCTCCTAAATACTCCCATGTGTAGTATTCTGATATTCCTGTCTCTTGTAGATTACCTTTTAAAAAAAATTCATAATTTCTATCATGATTTTCTCCTATCAATCTAATTGTAATCTTTTCTGGGCTACTTCCATTTGGAACAAATTTAAAAAAATAATTTCCCTGACTAAAGAAAATCGTCTTACTAAAAATTCCATTTTCATATGAATTAGAATTTGCTAGAGTAACATGAAAAAAATTTTCATCCTGATTTGGTGATTCTGAAAGAAGGACAACAAGAAAAACTACAATCAAAGTTACGGGAATTATAAAAAAAATTTTTCGCATGAGATTTTTGTTAAAAATCTATTATAAAAGAAATTATCTCTCTCGAATTTCTCTTGTTAATTTGAGTAAATTATTCAAATTCTCCATAATCCAGGAATCACTAATTATATCCATTATCTCCTGCATCTTGAAAAATTTTGTAGTTGTAATTCCTTCTTCAAAATCATATAACTCGATAATTCTTTCCTTAACATTTTTTTGGTCTATATCCTTGTTGTGAGCAAAATTATGTGCAAAATCATTTCTTATTTCTCTAATTTCATTTAATTTCTGTTGAATCTTAATTCTAGTACTTTCATTAATCAAATTTGAAAAATCCTTATGATTTTTTAAAATTCTTCCAAGCCAAAAAATTTTGGTTCCAAAAGAGGCAGTTCTGTCTTCATCAAAGACTGTTTTTGACCAAAGTGCGAAATCCGTCTTATCTCGTAAAAATAAGTCTGAAATAATTAGGGTTAATGTTGAATCAAGTACAGAAACATAACTCAAAAAATTTCCCCTAATTCTATTAACTAAATTGACGTATTCTGAGTCACTCAGTTCTATAGAGGGATCAGGTAACTCGAAACTAAACGGATCGCTCATTTCTAACCCTTAGAAAAAAGCTTAAATAGATTTTTTTATTTGGTTGAATTACAATAATGACAAAATGCCCACATTGCGGAGAAGCAGTTCAACGTGAATCCACCCTTGGATTACACATTAGAAAAATGCATCCACAAAGTATTGAAATACACGCCTAGCGTGTAAGTCAAATTAGATGTCCGGTTAACCAAAGTTAACCTCTGGCATTAAGTACAAATTATTTTATCTCAATCATGGCTAAATTTAATGCCGCATGGACTAAACCTACTAAACCCTCTGTTGGAGAGAAACTCAATGATGCACTAAAACCAAAGGGTGCACTAAAACCAAGAGTTTCTGAAGGTGTTAAACGATTACGATTACAAATCCAACGATTAGATACCATGATTTCTAGCTTACAAGATAGAGATTCAAAATTATTTGCTAGAATTGTAGAGGCAACACAACATCATGATACTAGAACCAGTAAAGTACTTGGAAATGAATTAGCAGAAATAAGAAAAGTTACAAAAATTATGAGTAGTGCAAGAATTGCTCTAGAACAAATTGAATTAAGATTAACTACATTTAGTGATCTTGGAGACACAATCGTTACTATAGTTCCAACAATCGGTTTAATGAAGAACTTGAAAACTTCTCTAGGAAAAGTAATGCCTGGAGCTGAAGTAGAAATTAACCAAATGGCTGAGATGTTGGGTGGATTTATGACAGAGAGTTTTTCAGGCGATTCTTCATTCTCTGTTGATGAAACAATGAATGCTGAATCTGAAAGAATTTTAAAAGAAGCAGCAGCAGTTGCAGAAAGTTCAACTGGTCAGATGTTCCCATCAGTTCCATCTGAATCCTCAAAAACTGGAACTAGCTCAAAATTTTATTAAATCTTAATTTTCTCTTGATTCTTTGATTTTTCTAACTCTGCTACCTTCATCATCTATTACAGAGTCAATTCCAACCAATTTGTCTCTTAATGAATTAATCATAACTCCTACCTCGTCAGCCTCATTTTCTACCTGACTCCTTTTATTTACAAGGTCTTGAATTCCTTTATTTTCTTCATCAATATACTCACTAACTTTTCGTAGCTTTTCTTTTAAATTCTTAATATCCACAGATTCCTCTTCAATATCCTTCTCAAGTAGAGTTCGTTTATCTTTAAGATTTTTAATCATTAATCCAACATAATCTATTGCTTCCTCAAGTTTGGCACGTTTATCCATCAATTCCCCAATACCTATCTGGCTGGAGGAACTAGATTCTACCTGAGTTTCAACTGGTTCATTATCTTGAATTCTTTCTTCCACCATCTCTACTCCGTCCTCATCTTTTTTGAATTTTTCAAACATTTTTACATTTCTTTTGAATTTGGGAATAAAAAGTTATTATGAATCTCAAAGCTGACTAACAGAATCATTTTAGTCAATTAATACAAATGATCGTAAAAATGAAAATGATTTTCAAATGATTTTACAATTTTTTGCAAAAATCTGTCAATTTTGAACTCAGATTTACTGTTCCGCTTTGTGTTCCGCTTTGATGTTTCAGAATGTCCCTCATTTACTCACCCATTCTATACTATACATGACAAAACAACAATACCGTTCAGAAATGGGTATTATGGGAGATATTCTTGACGTCACCGCTAATGGGGGTAGAGAAGGAATTATTGTTTCTGCCATCTCTAGAAAAGCAAATCTTTCTCATTATGCAGTTTTGGACAAATGTGAAAAATTAGTTGAAGCAGGACTGATTGAATCAGTCAAAAATGACCGGAACAGAGTCTATTTGATAACCGAAAAAGGCTTGAAATTCTTCCAAGAATTTAAGCGATTTCAGGGCCTAGTAGAGAGTATGAATCTGAGATATTAGCCTTGATTCCTACGCATATCCATTCAATTGAAGCCCATTCACCATTTGACCATGGAATGCTTTTTGTAAGGACTCGATGTATTTTCGATGCATTGAATAGATTATCCATCGTGTTAACTGGAGCTTTTCTGATGCTTGTGATTTTTCCTTTTCCTAATTCTTTTGGTTCAAACAAAAATTTAGACATGATAATCTATTCGGATGGCTCAACTCACATTACTTCCGAAATTGAAGTAAATCCTCTAAATTCAAACCATGAGATTAAATTATTTGGAAAAGATATTGATAATTTACTCTCTTTTGATGAAAATGAGTATATTTTGAAAAGTAGTGTTACTGAGAACTATGCAATGATTGAAACATTTGGAAATTCAAAGATTTTTCTTGAATATGATGTACATGACCTAGTCTCAAAACAGGGACGAATATGGACATTTTCAATTAATTCTGATAATGAATTTACTGTTACCTTTCCTAAAAATACAGTAATTGTTGGAATGAATTCAATTCCAATTGATACACAACTAATTGATAATCAGAATCAACTTCTACTTTCTGAAGGATATACTGAAATTGATTATCTATTTAGTTCAACAAATACTGCAATTAACAAAGAAAATAATGATTATTCTCTAATTTACATAATTTTAATTTCTTTAGTAATAATCCCTATCATATTTTTGATTAAAAAGAATTCTGCAAAAATCAAAAAATCATCAATTTCTGCTGAAATAATTCAAAAACATGAATCCACCTCTGATTCAGAAAATTCTATTGAATTAAAAATTCCTGAGGATGTAAGAGAGGATGATAAATTAATTATAAAATTCATTTCAGATAATGGCGGAGAAGCTCTTGAAAGTGAATTACGAAAAAAGTTTCTACTTCCAAGAACTACAATGTGGAGAGCAGTCAAACGACTTGAGAGAAATGGATTAGTTGAAATTAAGAAAAAAGATTCACAAAATCTTGTAAAACTTAGAACAGAGGATGAAACATCATGAAAAAAACCGTCTATCTTGCTATAACACTAATTACATTTGGAATGATTCCAACAATCTATGCTGATAGCAATAATGATGATTTACTTCGAATAGCATTAGAAGCAGATCAACAAATTTTACTCCAAATCAATTCTATCTATGGTTCAACTATACCTTCACACATAAAATCACTCTATGAACAAGGACATCAATCAGTTATTGAATTAGAAAATTCTATAGAGAATAACTCTGAGGAATCCAAAGAAAATTTCCTTTCAGCACTTAAGTCATTCAAACAAATTTCAAAATTTATTCAAAAATCATCTGATACAGCAAATAATCTTGAAAACAACTACAAATCATATAAAGATGAAATCCAAAGATTAGAAAAATTCATCAATTCACTAAAATCTGCTTCTCAAAAGCTTAACTCCCCAATTGATTTCACTAATGTAGATAGTCTACTTTCTGAAATCAAACAAAAGATATCAAATAATGAAAATGACACTCGTGAACAAATTGATGAATTAAAATCACTTACGTATTCACTCAAACAACAAATCCACGAAACTTCATCTCATAAAAATCAGGATAAATTCATCAATTTTATGCAAAACCAACTTGATCAATTTGAAATCAAGCTTCAAAAATTCTCTAATAACGAATCAGTTCCAGACAGAATTGAAGAAATTCGGTCATTAATTTCTCAAACTAGAACTTTAATTTCTGAAAAAAATTTTGAAGATGCAAAAATCATCTTTAATGACATTACAGAAGTAATGAAAAATATCTAATTTTTGAGCATAACTCTATCATAAGCTTCATATACATTTTCTTGAAAATTTCATCATGGCATCAAAAGCAATTACTTTAGGAGTTGGAATTCCAATGATTGTGGTTGGTGCACTAATGGCTTGGTTGTGGACACCTATGGAATCAATTTATCAAAATCAAATAGAAT
Organism: Candidatus Nitrosopumilus sp.; assembly: GCA_008080815.1. GTDB lineage: Archaea > Thermoproteota > Nitrososphaeria > Nitrososphaerales > Nitrosopumilaceae > Nitrosopumilus > Nitrosopumilus brisbanensis. Next base: position 33,472 of record VMDM01000035.1, on the reverse strand, counting down.
TGATTGGTGCAACAATTGGTATTTTGGGAATTATCTTTTTCATAGCTGGCTTATTTTACAGAAAAGATCCAATTTTACATTAAAACAAATTGAATAAATAAAGATAAAATCTCAAATTTATAATTGAACGTAAGAATCTTTGAAATATTCACTTCTATTGAAGGTGAAGGAATTTTTTATGGAACTAAAACACTATTTGTGAGATTAGCAGGATGTCCTTTTACTTGTTTTTATTGTGACACAAAGGAATCATTACCTCTAGATTCAGGTAAAGAATTTTCAATTGAAGATGCAATTACGGAGATTGATTCTCAAATTCAATCAAATACGTTTAAAGTAAATTTTACTGGAGGTGACCCACTCTTACAACATCAGGCTGTAGCTCTTTTAGCAAAAAATATCCAAGATAGAAAAATTCCTACTTATTTAGAATCCTCATGTTTTGATGTGGATCGATTTAATCATGTTTTACCATTTATTGATTATGTAAAAATTGAATTTAAAACCAGAGAATCTGAATTTGTAGATATCCAACATTATGAAAAATTAATTTCAGAATCTCTGAAATGCCTTGAATCTTCAATTAATCTACAAAAAATTACCTATATCAAAATAGTAGTAAGCTCTAAAACAAAAATTACAGATTTTAATAATTTAGTTGAAAATATTTTTAAAATTAGAAATTCTGAAAAAATTTCTGGATTTATAATACAACCAACCTATGGCATCTCTGAACCCTCACTAGAACAATTAATGGAAATGTATGATTGTGTTTTTCCAAAATTCAGAGATGTAAAAATTGTTCCACAATTACACAAGTTTATCGGAGCACCTTAGACTGCCACTAGGCTAGAAAATCTGATTAGGTTCAAATACAAGAAAAATTTGATTTAAACAAATGGATGAAGAGAGAGTAAAAAAACTAGTTAGAGAATTAATTATTGAAGTGGGTGAAGATCCTACACGTGAGGGACTAAGAGAAACACCTCAAAGAATTGCTAATATGTATAGGGAGATTTTTTCAGGTTATGATTCTGACTCTGAATTAGCAGTGCAATTCTCTGAAGATTCTGATGTTGTTATTGCAAGAGATATTCAATTTTACTCGATGTGTGAACACCACATGTTGCCTTTCTATGGAAAAATCCACATCGCATATTCACCAAATGGTAGAGTTTTTGGTATTTCAAAATTGGTGCGTTTAGTTGAAAAATATGCCAAGAGATTACAAATTCAAGAAAGATTAACAAAAAATATTGCTGATGAACTTTATTCCCAGGGAGTAAAGGGAGTAGTTGTACTAGCTGATGCAGAACACCTTTGCATGAGAATGCGTGGTGTAAGAAATAATGCTACTTTATCTTCATCAGCCTTTAGGGGAATTTATGAAAATAAGGAAGATAAAGAGAGTATAATGACTCTAATTAGAAAAAGATCTTCAAATTCCTCATTTTAGGATCTTAATAATTAAATAATCTAAAATTTTGTATTTCTTTATGGGTGTACACAACAATGTTCATATCCCAAAAGGTGCATGGCCAAATTTTACATGGTACGCAATTGAATTTGCTATTGTTCTAGCCGTATCAATGCTACTGGCAAGAGAAGTCAACGTGTATCTCTCTGAACTCACTCCAGAAATTCAAAATTACATCTGGTTTGCAATTGTTGGAATCGTCTTTATTGCATGGTATTTGGGAATTCGTGGATTAATTTTCAAAAAGAAAGTTTTGCAAAATAGCTACTAATTAAGATATTTTGTTTTATCCAAAATTTTTGCATTTAAAAATGCATTTTTTCTATTCTGACATGATTCACATTCACCACAATGCAATTTTTTATTTGCATAACAACTCCAAGTTTTAAAAATTGTATCTCCAAGAATTTTTTGACCCTTCTCTAATAATTCACTTTTTGAATATCCTTCAATAAATGGAGACCAAACTTGCACCGAATTTCTCAATTTAGATTCAATTCCGTCAATTTCTCCTAAATTAAATGCTGATTCAATTTTTTTTGCAAATTTAGGTCTACAATCTGGATAATTTTTATCTCCTGTGTGAGCGCCATATACGACCATTGATGCATTTATTGTAAATGCCCATGCTGTAGCAATTGACAAGAAAACTGCATTTCTGATTGGAACGACAATTGAATATTCGAATTTCTTTGGAATTTTTCTTTTTGTACTGGTCAACACATTAGAGTCCCCATAGAGTTCTTTCATAAATCCAATATCTACAATTTTGTGCTGTTTTAATCCTAATTTTTTTGCAAAAAATTTAGCAGCTGAAATCTCCATACTAGCTTTTTGACCATAAACAAATGTTATTCCATACAAATCATATTTCTTCTTCAAAAAAGATACTGAACATACCGAATCAACCCCACCACTAAAAACTACTACAGCTTTTTTCATTATTTTATATCACTCACTGATCAATCGCACCCTTACTTGGCTTGCAAATTATTGTTTGACAATCAATTTTTGCACTTGCAAAACCTTTTTTCATTTCTAAACAAATTTTCTTCAAATCTTCTGATTTTTTTGAAAATGCAATTACTGATGGTCCTGCTCCGCTAATTGTTGCTCCTAGAGCGCCAGCTTTTAAGGCATTATTTTTTACTTTTTGAAAACCTGGAATCATATGTTGCCTTGCAGGTTCTACAATAACATCTTGTATTGAATTACCAATCAAGTCCGAGTCTTTTTTGAGAAATCCTGCTACAATTGTTGATGCATTTGATAAATTCAAAATACTTTTTTTAAGTTCTATCTTCTTTGGAATAACACTTCTTGAAACCTTTGTCTTTTTTTTTGGAACGACTAATTTTGGTACCGCTACACACATTCTCAAATCTGCTGGAGGAGAAATTTTGATAATATCTAGTGGTTCAGTTTTTACAATCACAAATCCTCCAAGAACTGAAGCTGCTACATTATCGTAATGAATTGAACCAGCACTAGCCTTTTCACCAGACCCTGCAAATTCAACTAGAGTATTATCATCTAATTTCAGATTAAATAATTTGTTAAATGCTACAGCAGCTGCAGCAGCAGACCCTGCACTGCTTCCCATTCCAAATCCTGGGGGAATTCCTTTTTGTATTTTAATTTCAATACCATCTTTGATTTTGAATTTATTTTTCATATTTTTTACAACAAGACCTGCTGTATTATCATCTACTTTTGTTGGAATATCTTGTTCAGAAATTATTTCAATTCCTTTATCTATTTTTGATAAAGTCACCTTATCAAAAAATGCATCAACTGCTAATCCAAATACGTCAAATCCGGGACCTAAATTGGCAGTTGAAGATGGAGCTTTAACAGTAACTCGATTGAGCATTAATCTTCTACCTCCTCACCTAAATTAAGAATTCTGCTAAGCGCTCCCTCTAAATTTACAAATCCATCTCCAGTTACATTTGAAATTGGAATTAGACCCTGTGCAAATCCACTTAAATTTAATCCTCTTAAAATATTGGTTGTAAGAGAATATGTTTCCCCATCGGTTTCGTTTGCAATTGCATTTTCTAAAGTACTGAGACTTGTTGACCAGTGTAAAATGTTTTTTAAATTTTGTCCAATTACATCTGTTTTTGTAAGAACATTGATTGTTGGCAAATTCAAACGCAATCTAATTGATGTTGCTAAAAGTGATATGGATACAAAATTTATTGGAGTTGTAATTAAAGCACCATCAAACAAAAAAATATTTGTTTTTTCCTCTGAAGTTAAATTTTCAATAAGGAATTTTCCACTAGATCTGTATGCGAATAATTCAATCTGTCCTGGAGTATCAACTATCAGATAATCTGGATTCACATTATTTACTTGGTCCTTAATTTGATCTACATTTGATGCAATTAGATCAGTTGCCATTACTATTGCCCCATTTGGCCCCAAATCATATTGCTGCATAATTGATAATGTATCCACAAAATCTCTCACGTCAATATCAGGAGAGTATGGAATATTCTCTACTGCAGGATCCAGATTCAATACGGAAACAAAAGCTCCATTTTTTGTGTAGTAATCATACAATTTTGATGTTAGTAATGATTTACCTGAACCAGCAGTCCCAGAAACAAAAATTGTCTTCAATCTCATCAAACTGAATTCTTGCTATATTTCAAATTAGCTTGAATCAAAAATTCTTAAATTCGAATTATTTTAGCCTCAACCACTTACTCAACTTTCATATTTGAACTTCTATTGATAAATTCAAATGAATTGGAGATTGGCAGCAGTTCCAGCAACATTAATTCCTATTTTGATTATTGCGATTCAATTTGATATTGACATAGAGGACATCCTTGCCATAGGGTTCTTACCTTTTATTGCAACTGTTTTTGTGATGTTTATAAAATTAGGATTACAAGGAATCAAATTTGCATATATCACAAAGAAATTTCTTGGAAATATTGATTCATCACTAAAACTAGCTGGAGTTAGAGTAGGTAGTGAATTTATCAAGTTTACAACACCAATGTTTGTAGGGGCAGAATTTGTTGTAATTTATTATCTTCATAAAAAAGGGGTAAAACCTTCACAAGCAACTTGGGTTGCAATAATGGATATTGTAACTGAAGTTTTTGCAATGGGATTACTTGCAATTCTCGCTGGTGTATTGGCACTAATTAACGGCTCAATTGTTGTTGGAGTAATAATTTTAGGAACAAGTATTACGGTTACAACACTTTGGATGGTTTTGTTTTTTCTATCTTCAAAACGTACATTTCAAATTCCAAAATCAATTGAAAAACTTGCAACCAGATTCGCCAAAGAAAAAGGAAGTAAATACATCACTCAAACTAATACCTGGATGGATGAAATATGTACAATGAGTAGAGAGAATCTTAAAACTCCTGAATCTAAAAAGATTTTCACAATCTCATTCCTACTTTCTATAGCATCATGGATTTTTTATGGAATATCATTTTTCATTATTGCAATTGCAACTAATCATATGATTGGAATCTTTGATTCCATAATGGCAGTTATGGGTGCAAATGCAATAGGAAATCTTCCAATTACCATTGGAGGTTCTGGTCTTGCTGAATTTGGTATTGTTGCGTATCTGAATAACTTGAATCCATTTGATTTTTCAGTATTAGAGGGAGTTTCTGAATGGAATGCAGTAATTGGGTGGAGAATTGCTACCTACTATGTGCCTATTGTCGTAACATGGTTACTTTTAGTAAAATTAGCTCTGAGTAAAATTTCCAAAAATGAGAAAATATAGAAACCACTTTATCTAGATTTTTTCTTTTTCAAATAATGATGTTTTCTAACAAAACAGTTGTTATTACAGGTGCATCATCAGGGATAGGAAAATCCACATCATTTGAATTTGCAAAAAGAGGTGCCAATTTAATTTTGGTTTCTAGAAATGAAGAAAAATTAAATGAATTAGAAAATTCTTTAAAAAAATTTAATGTAAAAACTATGGTTTGTGTTTGTGATGTATCAAATAAACTTGAGGTTGAAAAAATGGCTAAATTGGTTCTAGAAAAATTTTCTCACGTTGATATTCTTGTAAATAATGCAGGATTTGCAATATTTGATTATGTGAAAAATTTAACAATTGAGCAAATCGAAGATCAAATGAACACAAATTATTTTGGAATGATTTATTGTATCAAAAATTTTCTACCATCGATGATCAACAAAAATTCTGGACATATTGTTAATGTTGCTTCAGTAGCAGCCAGCTTTGGTTTACCTGGTATTGCTCCATACTGTGCTTCCAAATATGCGATGTTAGGATTTTCTGAAGGTCTGAAACATGAGTTAAGTTCTACGCATGTGGATGTTACTGTTGTCAGTCCAATAATGGTCAGAACTAATTTTTTCAATCATTCATCATTTAGGAAAATCAAAAAATCTTCTTTTTCATTGAGTCCTGAAACTGTTGCTAAAACTATAGTAAAAGCATCTACTTCAAGACGTCTGGAGATTATTGTTCCATCATTCGTAAGAATCGCTATATGGATTAAACATACTATTCCTTACCTAATAAATCCAATTCTTGGAAAATCTTTTAGAAATAAGATAAATTCTGAATGAATTTACTCATCCATATCTTCATCTTGTGAATCACTTGAGCCTACATCAAGTAGTTCTAGTGATTTTAACTCAAATTGATAAATTGCTTCCATCTCAATTTCTTTTTCTTTAGAAAGAAATTCTGTGACTTTTTTACTTAATGGAGCTTTTAATTGATCAAACACAAATTCATAGACTTCGCCCTTTAGAAGATCGTCAATTTTGACTTTTTTTGGTACATCCATTGTTACAATATGTCTTCCATCTTCAACTGGATCATACAATTGTACATCTATTTTATTATCTTCATAGTAAAATTCTAAAATATATCCTGATTTTTTCAATTCTTCTGGTTTCTTAAATTTGGCATTTTGAATTTCATCTGTTACCCATTCAGGAATTTCATCTTCTTGTTTCTTTTTGACCATATAACTTTCTCACCTAATCTTCTTGTTTGTCTTTCTTACTCTTAGACCACCATTCAAGATATTCATCATGTTTGTCATCTCTTGTTCTTTCTTTTTGATTCAATCTATATCTGATGTCTGAAACCTCTTCTCTGGTTGCATAAAGACCACATCTCTTGCAAACAAAATGTCTTCTGTTTTTTTCATCCATTTTCATTGGGATATCTATTTCGTCATATTGCTTGAACAAATCCTCTTTTCTTCTTTCTTCTTCAGGTGTTTCAAGATTATATCTCTCTTGAATCTTCTTTTTCTCTCTCATTGTACATTCTGGACAATTAGGCAATGATGAATGACAAAATTTTTTCCATAAAAGCGTTCCCACTAATTTTTTTGATCGTTGAATCTGGTACGCGGATTTTTTCATCATCCCTTTCGGTCCGTTCGCCCATCGAAATCCCGCGTACCAGACAGGAAGAATCTAATAAAATTCGTTTTATCTCTTTTCTTCTAGAATTTCAGATGCAATTTTTGCAGAATTTTGAGCTCCATTAGGTTCAAAATGTGCTGAAAAATCTTTCAAATTATCAATAAACATTTGATAATTATCTTTGATCTCTGAAATTCCAGAAATAACCTGTTTTGTATTAGAGGCTAGAACCCCGATATTTTTTTCATCTGCCCATTTGATATTATTTGTGTGTTCATCATAAATTGGCATCCCAATAATTGGCTTAGATTTACCACCCATAATTTCTCCCATAACCGTATGGGAACCATTGACTACCGCGTATTTACAATAATCTAGTACAGAATCTTTTTCATTCTCTGAAAGAAATCCAACATCAATCTGAATCCAATCGATTTTCTTATCAAACGCATCTGAAATAGAATATCTTTTTCCATCTTTTCCTAAAACTGAATCAATTTTGGGATCATTTTTTGCATGAGAAATAATTCGTTTTTCATTTTTCATTGCATCCTCTCTAAAAACATCTTCATATTTTTCTCCAGTGCCATCATTTGTTGATTTATTTCCTGTTCTCATCCAATATCCAAAATCGTTTTCAGCAATGAGTTTTTCAAAAATAGTTTTTTCTTTTATGGTGTTTTTTTTAGTATTTGTAAAATGACCAACATAAACAACTTTTTCTTCTGCTTCTTTAATGAAATTTAAATTATATTCACACATTGTGTAAGGTGGTGGAGAATCCGCAACGAGAATTTTTGTTGCTTTTTGAATTTGTTTTGCAATAAAAATTAAAGAGGGATACAAATATGAACGTGAATTATACAACTTTGGTCTAAACTGGTTGGTAACAAATAGACTTGGTATATCTCTATTTTTTGCTAAAATATTTGAACCCATATCTCCATCATTAATCACCAAATCAAATTGTTGTTGATCATACAGCTTTCTTTCTTCTAAGAGATAACTTGCAATTTGTTTAACTAGTGGCTTATTGCCTTCAACTGAAAAAAGAATATTCAATAATGATTTAGAAACACTTGGACCAAATTTCCCATCAATTGGTGTAGGCATTAGAATTTGATGAATTTTATCAGTATGTTCAGGAAACTTTTTAATTAATTTGTCGTAAACATGATCTTTACTTGAAAAATGAATCTCTAATTCATCTTGAATCAACTCTTTTAGTGATTCAGTAAACCTCATCATCCTTGAATAGTGTCCACTTCCCCATGGGTAGATGAATTCTCCTATTTTGAGCACAATATAATCAAAAAATAGCCGTTTAAATTCTCAATGATTTATTCAATAGCGTCTAAAATATCATGTAAATTATTTGGTCCAATTTCAAGCATAATCTTTTTCCCCGCTTTACAAATATCTTGAATTTCGGTTTTACTTGCTAATTGAACATTATATTCTGAAAAATTTAATTTTTCTATTTTTTTAAAACTATTTTCTATTAGTAATTCCCTTGAATCTAAAATTAATTCTGAATCTACTCCTGATAATGGTATTAGGGGAATCTTATTTTGCGAAAAAACAATCTTTATGTTATCATCAATAAATCTCTGAGGAAAGATTAGTGGAGAAAGTGGTAAAGAAACATGTGATTCTTTAAAATTCAATAATATTTGAATAGCAATCTGATTTATTTTTAAGTAATTTTTAACTGAATAATTTATTTTAATATTAAAAAATTCAATCTCTATTCTTTCTTCTAGTAATCTTGGAATTATATGAATAATCATTTTTGCTAAATTCATTAATTCATTCTTGTTTCCATAACAAACAATAATTTTAGTTCTAAATCCCTGTTTGATTGTCTCATAACATGAAATTGCTGACACCTCATCAAATACAGCACAAATTACATTCTTACTTTCATCTTGAATAAATGGAATTCCTCTTTTTCCAGTATCTGAGAAAATACAAACATATGCATTATTCTTAGTAAGATAAGTGTAAAGTAGTTTATCAAAATTATTTTCAGTTCCTGGAACTGCACCCAAATTAGATTTTTTTTCAATAATGTTAGATGTTGATGCAATTTCTACATCTTTAGCAAGGAAACCTCTTGAAGTTCCTTCAACCTTAACATAAAATTTTTCTCCTTTTAACAATAGATTACCTCCAATTGAAGTAATTTGATTCACAATTTCATTAAAATTATTTTGAATTTTTCTGGCAATAGCAACTTCTTTTATTCCAAATAGCAAATTAATTGCTGAAGATGCAAAAACCGGATCATTTGCATCAACCAAAATTATGTCCCCATCTCTAGAAATTTTCTTAAATTCTTGTTTCTGAATTTTAAGAATTTTTTTAATATTGTTAATTAATTGAGGAATGTTTTTCTTGGAAAATTCTGTAGGAAAAACTACAATGTATGAAACCTCGTTCATACTACATTTGATAAATTACTATGTTAATAATTTAGGCCTACTAGATGGGTAATCAATATAAAACAAATATTCCCATTAAATTTGTGCCTAGATTTTCTCAAGATCAAGTTGATGAGCTTAATTCCAATATTATAACAACTGAAGATGCATTACGTTGGGTCTCTGATAATTTACATCCTAAAGTTGCTAAAGCCTCAAGCTTTGGAGCTGAAGATGCAGTGGTGATGGATATCATGTTAAAGATTAATCCTGATTTTAGATTCTTTACATTAGATACTGGCAGACTTCCTCAAGAAACATATGACATCATGGATATAGTAAGAAAAAAATACAAAATCCAAATTGAGGTTCTCTTTCCAGATACGGCAGAGGTTGAACAGATGGTTAGGTCAAAGGGTCTCAACTTATTTTATGATAGTATTGAAAATAGAAAACTATGCTGTGAAATCAGAAAAGTTCATCCAATGAATAGAATGTTGCAAACTCTTGATGGATGGATTACGGGATTAAGACGAGATCAAACAAAAGTTAGAGAAGATTTGAAAATGTTTCAAATTGATCACGGCCATGGAGGAATATTGAAAATTAATCCAATCATTAATTGGTCATGGGAACAAATTCAAGATTATATCAAAAAATTCAATTTACCATATAATAGTCTCTTAGACAAAGGATATCCTAGTATTGGATGTGAACCTTGCACCAGAGCAATTCAACCTGGAGAAGATATTCGTGCTGGACGATGGTGGTGGGAACAAGGAGAACACAAAGAGTGTGGCCTTCATATAGAGCGTAAAAGAGTGATCTAATATGACAGAATTTGAAGCAATCAAACCGCATGGGGGAATTTTAGTTAATAGAGTATCTAACGTAAATACTGAAGGATTATTTTCAATTTCAATTTCAGAGGATTTAGCTAATGATGTGGAAAATATTGCAGATGGAATTTTTAGTCCTCTCGAGGGATTTTTGGGTCAAAAAGATTTTGAAAGTGTTATTTCTAAAGGTAGACTAGCTAATGAACTAGCATGGACAATTCCAATAATTCTTGATGTTGATGAAGCAACTGCAAATAAAATGAAAGATGCTGGAAAAGTATTATTAAAAAATCCACAAGACATTGGAATTGCAGTTCTAAATGTAGAAGAAATTTTTACCTTTGATAAATTAAAAACATGTCAGGGAGTTTTTGGTACTACTGATACGTCCCATCCGGGAGTTGCAAACACTATGGCACTAAAAGATTTTCTTGTCGGTGGAAAGATAGATTATGTTAAAAGACCTGAAGACTCTGAAATTAGAAGATATAGACTTACTCCAAAACAAACAAGAGAATCATTTGGAAAGGCAGGTTGGAAAACCATATGTGCTTTTCAAACAAGAAATCCACCCCATGTTGCACATGAGATGCTACAAAAGACATCAATTACTACTAGAGATGGAGTTTTTGTAAACCCAATAATTGGTAAGAAAAAATCAGGTGATTTTGTAGATGAAGTTATTGTAAAATGTTATGAAACAATGATCAAACATTATTACCCTGAAAATAGATGTCAATTAGGAACATTACATACTGAGATGAAATATGCAGGACCAAAAGAGGCTATTCATCATGCAATTATGAGGCAAAATTATGGTTGTACACATATTATTATTGGTAGAGATCACGCAGGAGTTGGAAAATTCTATGATCCATTTGCGGCCCAAAAAATTTTTTCAGATTATCCAGAATTAGATATTTCACCTGTCTTCTTCCCTGCATTCTTTTACTGCAAATCATGTTTAACATACACTACTCCTAAAGCTTGTCCGCATGGTGATGATGTAAAAGAGCAAATCAGCGGAACTGCGCTTAGAGAAATGATTCAAAATGGCCAAGCACCATCTGAATTTATTCTTAGACCTGAAGTTGCTCAAGTAATATTAGATCATCCTAAACCTTTCGTTGATTAGATTTTTATTCAAAACTGAGCTAACTAATTCATGAAATTTCTCATTCTATCTATTTTATTTTCATTAATACTTGTTCCAAATGTATATGGACAAACTACAGCTAATCCCTCATTAGTTTTAGATACAATTGAAATTGACTCCGATCAATTCAACAGAATTTTAAGAGATTCTCCAATTATTGAATTAGATAAAATACATGCAATTAGTTGGCAAGTAACAATTGATAATAATTTACTTTATGCAAATCCTGAAGGAAATGCTGTTTTGAGATTATATGATCATGAAACTCATGATGAATTTATTGAAATTGGTATGGGTTCGATTCCCGATAATAAATTCTGGGTAGCAGTACAAACACCTGATGAAGGATACATAGTTGTACATCGGGATCTTGATCGGGGATGGTATCCTACAGCAAAAACAATTGTTTCATTCACTGAGCGAGCTGGATTAACTGTCAATAATGGTGCCCGAATAGTAGTAACCAATTTGGATATAGGTTCCTTCTCCATTGATGCATATTCAACTCATGGAATGGAAAGCTCTTCTGATCCTCCTGCAGTAAATTCTGGGGTTTTTGTGATGGAGATTCTTTCTGGTGATCCTGGAAAAAATGTTTTTGCAATGTTTCCTTTTTACATTGCCGCGGCAATTGGTGTTCTAGTTGGAGTATTATTTCTAACTAAGAAGAGAAAATAGATTTGTAATAATCACATTTCTTCCTAATTTTACATACTTCACACATTGGAGATACAGGTTTGCAGATATTTTGTCCATACATTACAAATGTATCATTAATATCAATCCAAAATTTTTTAGGAACTTTTTTCATTAACTCAATCTCTGTTTCTTCAGGATTCTTTGTTTTTACTAGTCCTAATCTATTTGAAATTCTATGAACATGTATGTCCACAGGAATTGCTGGTTTCTCAAACGCATAGACAAGTACACAATTTGCAGTTTTTCTTCCGACTCCTGGTAATTGAACTAGAGTATCTAAATCCTCAGGTACTTTTCCATGATACTTTGAATCAATAATTTTAGCAACTTCAATAATTCTTTTTGATTTGACATGATAGAATCCAATAGGTCTAATTATTTTTTCTACATCAACAAGTTTTGCATTTGCAAGCTGTTTTGGATTTTTATATTTTTTAAATAGGATTTTAACTACTTTAGTTGTACTTTCATCTTTTGTTCTAGCTGATAAAATAGTTCCAATTAAGATACTGAATGGTCCAGTTTCTGCATTATGAAGATCTCTTAGCGCAGTTAATCTTGGTGGTTTAACTGAATTCATTGTGTCCATCATTGCTTTAAGCATTTTTTCCATTATTGTTAGAATGTGCGAACAAGTATTATAATTGTAATAATCAGATTGAATATGGAATTAACTCGTGATGAAGAACTTTCTTTGAAAGGTGAACACGGAGAAATTCTTCAAATGGCATACAGAATACTTGTAGCAACTGGTGAAGCTACTGATGCAGAAAAACTTGTACCTGTAGAATGGAGTCATCTGTCTGGAGTAAATTATAACACAATTGGCGATGCTGGTGAAGAATTTTTATCACAAATTAGTCGTGAAGCTAAGGTAAAGATTCGTACTACTGTCAATCCAATGGGTTTTGATTTTGATAATGTACAAAATTATGATTTAGATGATAATTTCATTTCAAAACAACTTTCAATAAAAAATTCATATGAAAAAATGGGTGTAATTCCATCTTTTTCATGTATTCCATATGAGATCTTTGATATTCCAAAATCTGGAACACAGGTTTCTTTTGCAGAAAGTAATGCTGCAATTCACGCTAATTCTTATGATGGTCTTAAAACAAACAAAGAGAGTGCTTTTAGTGCACTCGCTAGTGCACTAACAGGTAAAAGCCCATTCTCTTCATTAAGAAAAAATGATGAACCTAATGTTACTATTAAAATGAAAATTGAGAATCCAAATGAACTATCATATGGTATGCTTGGTTTTTTTGCTGGCAAAGTAGGTAATACATCAGTAAATATTTCTGGATTAGGTACACTAGACAAGAGACAATCAAAAGCAATGTGTGGAGGAATGGGAACTTCAGGTACATGTGCAAAAATTATTTTTGGAGATGGTTCATCTGAATGTGAAGAAATAGATTTTGATAAAAAAGAGATGCAGACAATTTTTGATGAACTAAATACTTCTGAAAAAGGTGATTTGATTACTTTGGGAAGTCCTCAATTGGGTCTTGATGAAATATCTGATCTTACTGCCAAACTAAAAGGTCGTTCATTTAAAAAGAGATGCATGATTTTTACTCCTAGAACTGTTAAAGAACAAGCCAGAAAGATTGGTTATCTTAATGAATTGGAAAGAGCAGGTTGTGAAATTCTTTCAGATTGCTGTACATGTCTTTCTCCATTAATTAACAAGGAATCAGTTGATTCTGTTACAACTAATAGCATCAAAGGTGCATTCTATTTAAAAAATTCTAATGGTGTAGGTGTTAATCTAAAATCTCTCTTAGACATAATTGAGGACGAAACAAATTGAAAGTACTAGTTGCAGGTCAAGCAAAAGGTCCAGTAATCAAAACAAATCACCCAATCAACTTTCTTGGTACAGTTGATAAAAAATCTGGAATAATTAGTGACAAAAACCATGAATTGTATAATAAATCAATTAAAGATTCTATTCTTGTTTTTCCATCTGGAATAGGAAGTAGTGTTGGGGCTTATACAATTTATTCATTAAAATCTAATCTTACAGCTCCGCTTGCAATGATCTGTACAAAAGCTGATCTTACTGTGGCAACTGGTTGTGCTCTAGCCAATATACCAGTAATTATTATCTCAAACGAAGAATTTCAAAAAATTAATGATGGAATGAACTGTTCAGTTGATACTAATTCTCAAAATCTGATTCACTATGAATGATATTTTCTAATTCTTTATCGCCTTTTTTAACTTCAATGATTTGACTTTTTCCAGCAGGTAATACGCGCACAAAATCATCTATAGTAATATCTTTAGTTATATTTTCATCAAGTTTTAAAAATTCAATTCTTATCTTTTTCGCAGTTTCAACCATCTCTGAGCCATGTGGTTCAATTGTGGCATACAAAATCGAATGTTTCTTGATAGTATCTGGTGGACCACAGGTTATTGCATGTCCCTCATCCAATGGAATTATACCAACTGATAATTTTAGATTACTACTTTTTATGAAATTTCTTTGTCCCTCAATGGTAAACGAACCTTTTGGCAAAAATTCTCCACTGGGAGCAGATTTTTTTACTTGATCAGGTAAAACCCAAAATGCATTTACACCGTACATTCCTTCTCTCCATGCTCTGCTAAAACAAACAGTTGCATGAGCAACTTCATTCATACCCTGATTAGAAACATTTTCAGCATCTTTGATTATAAAAAATGGAGAACCAAAAATATCTCCATGAAAAATTTTGTCATTTTTTCCCAAATGTTTTCTTACAACTGCTGAATTCGATGCAGCATCTCTTCCACCAACTACCAAAAATCCATCTGAAGTATAGAACCATCTATATCTCTCAAACCAACTTTTCTTTCTTATTTCTGAAAAACTAACTGATTCTCTTTCAACTTCATTCTTATTTTCTATTTTTTGTAATTTCTTTGTAGTCTTTTCTTTGATTTCCTCAATTGATTTTATTGCAGATGATTGTTTTTTTGATTCATCAAATAGTATTGATGCAATTGATTGCAATGATGATTCAGTGTTAATCTCTATTTTTTCATCACCTATAACAATCAAAGAAATGCCTTTTTCAAAAATTATTTTAGAATTAAGATCGGCTAAAATTTTTTCTGCACGAGCATCCTGAATTGATGTAATTCCAATGGATATCATTCCATAAAGTGAATTTGCGATACTTGCAATATTTTTAGACCTCTCTTTAACAATTAAAATTGCTTTTTCTTGTTCAGAAATTTGTGTTTGTAAATCTTTAATTTTTTTATCAGAACCGCTTGTCTGAAGTGATTTTCCTTTTTCAATAATATTTTCAGTAAAAACTATGTCTAAACCTTCAATAAATGAATTAACACTAGTTTTTTCTCCATCCAAATTGCCTATTTCTATAGGTAACACTTCAATTTTTTCACCTCTAATGATGATGGGTTTATGATTTTCTGAAATTATATCATTAATTACACTAGATGTTTTTTCAAATAACTTCTTTTTTTCATCTGAAGTTACTAAATTTCCAATTTTTTTAGGATCAATTTGAGCCATTTGGAAAATTCCTTCGACATATTTTTTTGGTAATCCTAATGTTCTTCCAAACCATTTTGCTGCACTAATTTCGGTTTTACTAACATCGTCAAAATTTGACTCTTTTAAATTAAAAATGTCCATTGCACTCTCAGGAGGAGTCAAGTACTCTAACCCTACACTCAATTTTCTATGTCTTACATCAATTGAATGTTGCAGAGCTAAAATCTTCATTTCATCATTACACAGTAATAGATTTCCTTCAGCAAAAAATTCCCCAACTAGAACATACTCCTTACCAAATCCTTCAAATTTGAAATATGCAATTCTCTCAGCTCCAATTTGTTCTATTTTTTTTAATTTTAAACGAAGTAGATCACTTCTCAATCTTTTCAATAACTTGTTTGGCTCTACAGGTTGAATTTTGACATTAGTTAACCAAACACCACTTGTAGAGACCATCATGAATAGATCATCTTTTTCTGTGTGATGTAATTTGAATAGAATACTATCTTTAGAGATTCCATAGATATTGCTTACATAGTAATCTTGTACTTGATCTGAAATTTTATTTACTAAATATCGTAATTCTATTCCTGATAAAGTCATGACTTTTTATTTTTTATATCTAAAATTATACCCTTGCCTTTGGGCACAATTCTGACCAAAGATATTAAACATGGTGTAGTTCAGAATCGCTGGTATTAATTGGCAAAATTCAAAAAGAAAAAATCTAAACCCACTCCTGAACCTGAGGATACAAATAAAGAAGTAATTGATAATGATACCTCTGATATTCCTGAAATTGAAAAATCTGAATCCACACCAGAGCCTTCAAAGGAATCCAAAATCTCTGATGAACAAAAAAATGATAACGATAAAAAATTAAATAAATTATTCTGGCTTAGAGTCGCATTAGGTGTGATTTCTGGAGCTGCATCCACTTTTCTCTTTGAGAGCATTGAAGGAGAAGAAAGAAGATGGGCCTCAATTGGATTTCTGATAATTGTATTTATTGGTACTATTATTGTTGCAAAAGGAATGAAGATGCAATTACCATCATCTGATAGAAAGAAAATCGTTACCCAAGGAATTGGAAGTTTTATCTTTCTGTTCTTATTTACATGGATTGTAACTTATACACTAGTTCATACAGCAACAGTTTCAAGCGGTATCAATATTTAATCAAAAGTGATTCAAGTGTGGAATTTTACAACTCCTGGAATCCCTGATGATGAATTTGAAAGAACTGAAAATGTTCCAATTACAAAAGAAGAAGTTAGAACAATACAACTTTGTAAAGCAAGATTAAAACCTGGAAATATTGTTTATGATGTTGGATGTGGAAGCGGTTCAATATCAGTAGAAGCCTCACTTCAAATTCAATCAACCGGAAAAATCTATGCAATAGATTATGATCAAAATGCAATAAACCTAACTGAAAAAAATCTAAAAAAATTTGATATCTCAAATGTTACACTAGTTTTTGGAAATGCAATCGAAAAAATTTCTGAACTAGAACTAGCAGATACTATTTTTGTAGGAGGAACTGGAGGAGATACTCAAGAGATTGTAGAAAAATCATTTATGAAACTAAAATCTGGAGGACGAATTGTTATTGGAATAATTTTAATTGAAACTTTGTATTCAGTTCTTAAAACCATGGAAAATCTTGATTTTAAAGATGTAGATATTACTCAAGTAACTATTTCCAAGAGTAGAAAAACCAGTACAGGAACCATGATGCTAGCTAGAAATCCAGTAACCATTATTTCAGCTACAAAACCGTAAACTAGATTTTAATTGGGATAAGATAGGGAATTTTTATGCCTGGTTTGATTGGTATAGGTGTAGGACCTGGAGATCCTGATCTTTTAACTGTAAAGGCCGTAAAAGCCATCCAAAATGCTGATATCATAATGTGTCCTGCATCAAAAGAAGATAGACCCAGTATTGCTCTCTCAATTGTTGATCCTATAATTGATAAAAACAAAAATCAAGAAATTGTTAAGTTAATCTTTCCAATGACCAAAGATAAAGACATCTTAGAAGAAACATGGAAAAGAAATGCAAAGATCATGGCCCAAACTGTGTTATCTGGCAAAAATGTTGTATATCTTACAGTAGGTGATCCATTTTTGTATAGTACTTGGATTTACATGCATAAAGATTTGAGGGAAAATTACCCTGAAATGCAAATTGAAGTTATTCCTGGAATTGTTTCAATGTTTACATTTGCTTCAAAAGTTGGAGTAAGTATTGCTGAAGGTGCAGAAAAAGTTGCAATCATTCCATCCTGTTATGATCTTTCGAGTGTTAAAGAAATAGCAAAAAATTCTGAATCAATGATTTTTCTTAAAGATGGGAGATATTTTGATCAAGTAATTGATGTTCTAAAAGAAGCAGGATTTCCTGATAATTCTATTTTTGCAATTGGTCAGGATCTTGGAACTGAAAATGAGATTATTAGAAAATTAACATTAGGTGAGGTTAATGATGATACATTGACTACAAAATATTTTTCAATTTTGGTGGTAAAACGTGTCTGAAGTATTTTTTGTTGGTTGTGGACCAGGAGATCCAGAATTAATAACAATCAAAGCAAAAAAACTAATTCAAAAAGCAGACGTTGTAGTATATTCAGGTTCTCTAATTCCCGAACCAATTTTGAAGTTATGCAAAAAAGGTAAATTATTTGATGCTGCTGGTTTGGTCAGAGAAGAGATTTTTGAAATATTATCCAAGAATGCAAAAAAAGGAAAATTAGTAGTTAGACTACATGATGGTGATCCTTCAATTTATGGTGCAATCAAAGAACAAATTGATAATTTAACAAAAATTGGGATTAAATCTACTGTTGTGCCTGGAATTACAGCATTTTTAGCCTCAGCTGCTGCTCTTGGTACACAACTTACACTTCCTGGAGTAACTCAAACCATTATTGTAACCCGAGCTGAATCCAGAACTAAAGTACCTAAAAGAGAAAAAATTTCAGAACTTGCAAAACATAAAGCAACATTGATTTTTTATCTTAGTGTACATCTAGTCTCTAAATTAACAAAAGAAGCAATTGCTGGTGGTTACAAAAAAACTACTCCTGTCGGAGTCGTATACAGAGCTAGTTGGAAGGATCAAAAAATTATTCGTGGTACATTAGAAAATATTTCAGAAAAATTAAAAGCAGAAAAAATAACTCGTACTGCAATTGTAATAATTAGTGATGTATTAGATCCTGAGACTTATGAGTATTCAAAATTATACGATAAAGAATTTACTCACGGATACAGAAAAGCTAAAACGATAAAAAAATAATCTTATTTTTAATTCCTAATTTTAGTAATTTTTTTTGGAACTTTTTTGTATCTCCAGATGTAAAAATTTTTAATGTATTTCTATTTGATTGATTATTTTTTATTTTTAAATAAATTTCATTAGCAACAATTTTTCCAGGATCTATAAACTTTACATCAGGAAATTCTTTTTTTAAAAATTTTTTTAAAAAAGGTAAATGCGTGCTTGATAAAGTTACAACATCAATATTTTTCTCCGATAAAATTTCTAGTTCATCTCTAATTATTTTTTGTACCGATTTTTTCTCCGATAAAAATTTTCCAGATTCAACTATTTCAACTAAATTTGATGCATTAATTTTATAAAATTTGTATGGACTTTCTTTATTCTTTTTTAAGAAATTATCCATTCCTTTACTCTTTAAAGCTGAATTGGTTGCCAATATTCCAATATTTTTTGTTTGAGAAATAAGTTTAGCATCTTTAATAGGTGGTTTAACATCAAAAATTTTATCACTTTTTAAGTTAAGCATAAGACTAGGAGTATTGGATGCAACTACAATATAGTCTGGCTCAAATTTTCCTAAAAGATTGATAGAGTTTTTCATAATGTTTTTGATCTGGTTTACTGTTTTTGTTCCATAGGGAAAGTTTTGATTGTCTGCAAAATAGATAATTTCAGCCTTGAATTTCTTTTGCATCTCCTTAATTATTGATAGTGAGCCTAATCCTGAATCAAAAACTGCTATTCTGACCATGTTTTGTTTTTACGCTTGAGACATAAGAGTTTGTTAGCTAATTTTACCCAAAAACTGATCAAAATTTACACCGTCCATTAAGACTAAACTTCTAAACGAACATCATGCCAAACTTCGATAAAACTTGGGCTCGACAAGAGACCCAAAGCGTAACTGGCAAACTCCGTGAAGCAGTAAAGCCTCAAGGTGCATTGAAACCACGTATTCAAACTGCTGTCAACAAATTACAAGTCCAAATCTCAAAAATGGACTCTATGTTGTCAAAGTTGAACGAAAGAGATGCGCAAATCTTTCAAAGAGTGGTCAAAGCAATGCAACAACATGATACTAGCACAAGTAGAGTTTTGTCCAACGAATTAGCTGAAATTCGTAAAGTTACTAAGATGCTCGGCAATGCAAGAATGTCATTAGAACAAGTTCAGTTGAGACTGACAACTATTCATGACTTGGGCGATGCAATGGTAGCAATTGGACCAGCGATGTCTACAATGAAGGGATTGAAGTCATCATTGGGTAGATTCATGCCAGAAGCAGATTCTGAGTTAAATAGTATGACACAGACACTTAACGGACTAATGATGGATTCACTTGCAGGCGACTCATTTAACATGGAGTCAGATATCTCAAACGAAGAAACTGAGAGAATCCTACAAGAAGCATCTGCAGTAGCTGAGCAACAGATTGGAGATAAATTCCCATCTGTACCATCCTCAACCGGACTTTCGTCTTCATCCTCTACTTCTACCTTTGAGTAGCTAGGACAAAAGACGCAAGTACTCTTTTTATTTAATTTTCAAAATTTGAGGATTTTTATCTTTATTTTAGTAATCTTTCATTAAAAGTGAATTTTTTGTTCAGAACAAAGTTTCCAAATGCAGCAGCAATTACTGCAATAATTAAGGCAAATGGATAATCAATTTGGTTACTATCCACCAAGAAATAGACCATTCCTAACTGAACCAGAATCCCTGCTGAGCTAAATATGATGAATTTTGAAAATTGTTTTAGTGTCTTTTTTAGACTGAAATCTCTATCTCCAAACGTCCATGCTTTATTTAGGAAAAAATTACTTGAAATTGATGCTGCAATACCGATCATATTTGCATGAAGAAACCACATTTCTGAAATTCCAGATGTTAATAATAACGATGACAGATAATTTACAGCAAATCCTGAAGCGCCTACCGTATAAAATCTGGCAGCTTTTGAAAGAAATTTTACTGACGATCTTTTTTCATTTCCTTCAATAGATTTTCCATATCTGTAAAGTTTCCAAACTGATTTGTAATAATCTAAAATTGTCTTGACTCCTAACTTACTAGAACCAAATTCTCTATCTTGAAAAGTATATGGAATTTCTTTAATACTTACACCCTTAGTTTTAACAAGAATTTCTAATAAAATTTTGTATCCAATTGCATCAATATTCTTCCCTTTCAAAATATTACTTTTGAATGCAAAAAATCCCGACATTGGATCCTTTGTTTCAATTCCTAATCCTTTTTTTGCAATTAATGTTGCAAATTTACTCATAAATTTTCTTTTGAATGTCCAACCTTTGATATTTCCACCTTTGATATATCTTGAAGCAACAGCAATATCGCACTGATGTTTTTTAATTGATTCCACTAATTTTGGAATTATTTGTGGTGGATGTGAAAAATCAGAATCCATTACAACAATTGTTTCACCATTTGCATGTTGAATTCCATTCATGATAGCTGAACCCAACCCGTCTTTTGCTTTTCTATGAATAACTTCAATTGTATAATTTGCCATTTTCTTCAAACTCATCAAATAATCTTCAACAATTTTTCCAGTCCCATCTGGTGAGTTATCATCAACTACAATTGCCTGAGCTGAGATATTTTTTGGTATATTTTCTTTAATAGATTTTAAAATATTGATAATATTTTGTGATTCATTGTATGTGGGAATGATAATTGATACCTGACCTTTCCCTGAAATCTCACTCATATTGTGACCGCCATTTCTATGGATTAATATTTTTTTATTGCAATTAACTTCTTTGATTAACATTATTGTCAAAAATCTGAATTTTCTTGACTATTCTATGGGAAAGCAACAGAATCTGACAAAATTGAATCTAACTCGGAAATCTTGATTCTTTCTTGCTCCATTGAATCTCTTCTTCTCAAAGTTACTGTCTCATCTTCCAAAGTTTGGTGATCTACAGTAATTGCAAAAGGCGCACCTATCTCATCTAATCTTCTATATCTTCTTCCAATTGCTCCGGAATGATCCAAAAATGCATCAAATTTTCTTTTAATTTTTAGATATATCTCATCGGTTTTTTCTTTCAGACCATCTTTTTTTACTAAAGAGAGAATTCCAACATGTGTGGGAGCAAGATATGGTTTTAGTGATAAAACAACTCGGTCATTTTCTTTATCATCTTTAAGAGAATATTCTAGAATTGTGTATAGACTTCTATCAATTCCCATAGATATCTCAAACACATGAGGAAGAACTTTTTCATCATTATCCATTACTTCAAATTTTTCTTTACTCTTTTTTGCATGACTAGACAAATCATAATCAGATCTATAATTACAAGCCACAAGTTCTAGCCAGCCTATTGTAGTTTCTACTTCAAAATCAAATGCAACTTCAGCATAGAATGCTTTTTCCTTATCACCTAATTTTCTGAAACGACTTTTTGTTAAATCAATTCCTGTTTTTTCATAAAATTCTGTTAATATTGCCAGGTAATATGCAACAAATTTGTTTGGAACTATTTTTGATTCTATGGCTTCTTTACATGTCATTGCAACTGGTTCTTCATCAGTCTGTATTCGAATAATCGTATTTTCAATTTCTGAAAAATTGTCCATCTCATCAAGCTTATTTGGATTACAAAAAACTTCAATCTCTGCTTGATAAAACTCTCTTAGTCTTAAGAGACTCTGTCTAGGAGCAATTTCATTTCTAAAGCTTTTTCCAACTTGTGCAATACCTAATGGAAGTTTACCTCTCATTGTTTTGAATAATCTTGGAAAATCAACAAAGATAGATTGACATGTTTCGGGTCTTAGATAGGCTTCTTCTTCTTCAGGACCAATCCCGACTTTAAACATCATGTTGAAATTTTTAGTTTTATCAAAATCACCTTTACATCGAGGACATTTTATGTTATTTTCATTTATGGCATTATCAAATTCATCCAGTTCTGCACTTTCAGGAATCTCAATTTGACAAATCTCAGCAATTGTTTTATCTGCTCTAAATGTCGAATTACATTTTTTACATTTGATTATTGGATCTGCAAAATTTCCAAGATGACCTGATGCTTCAAAAACTGACTTGGACATAATTTGAGACCCATCAATCTCAAGCATTCCATCACGACGAATTAATTCTCTTCTCCATAGTTCAAGAAATTTATTTTTCAAACTAACGCCGGTTGGTCCATATTCCCAAAATCCTGCTTGAGCATCAGCATAGACTTCACAACTTGGAAAGTAAAAACCTCTTTCCAATGCTAATTTCATTACTGACTCATAGTCCATATTGATTACCTTTTACCACACAATAAATCTCTACGCAAGGTCTTTAGCTTTTTGAATATTACCAAAGTCGTCTCTCTCATCATCAATTGGAGTTTCAAGGATTATAGGAATTTTATTTTTGTTTGCAATTTTTACAACTTCTGATATTCCTTCTTCACCTATTCCACCCAATCCCAAATGATAGTGTCTATCTAAATTACAACCAATCTCTCCTTTTGCATCATTAAGATGTAAAATTTTTAAATTTTTAATACCAATGTGTTTCTCAAACTCATCAAATACTTTCTTTACGTCTGCCTTTTTTCTAAAGTCATAACCTGAAACAAATGCATGACATGTATCTAAACAAATTCCGAATTTTTTTGCGGGCTTTAATTGATTAAAAATCTCAGCTAATTGCTTGAAATCTGAACCAACAGAATTTTTTTGACCTGCAGTATTTTCTAATAAAATCACTACATCATTTTTTGTTTGTCCAGCTTTTGTTAAGCCTTCAACTAATTTTTTGATTCCTGCTTCTTCACCTGAACCTAAATGACTTCCAAGATGAGTGACTAAATATGGAATTCCTAATTCAGCACATCTTTCAACTTCAGAAATCAATGTTTTTACAGATTTTTCAAAACCATCTTGCTTTGGTGTTGCTAAATTTGGTAGATATGGCATATGTGCACAAGTAGCCATTCTATCAATACCACTTTTTTTTAATTTTGACTTGAAATTACTGATGTCTTCATCAGTGAGTGGTTTTGCAAACCATCCTCTGGGATTTCTGGTAAAAATTTGAAATGCAGTACATTTTCGCTCAACTGCATTATCAACTGATTTATCTATAGAACCAGAAATGGAGACATGACACCCTATCTGCATCAATTCAAAATTCCTAAAACATAATTTAAACCAGCATAAGTTAATGAAACCAGATTTTTAAGTAATTTCGATTAATCACTATCATGTTATCATTGGGTCAAGATGAAATTGCAAAATATCCATTTTTAGCCGATGCTGGTCAATATCTTCGTGACAAGGGATTTTCTTTAGAACAATTTGGCAGTGATCCAGATCTTAAACAACTGATCATAAAGGCATATGAGCGGATTGAGGTTGCTGCAAATGGTCAAATTTACAAATCTGATCTATCTGAAGACCAAGTATTAAAACAGTCCGCCTTACCAAGAGAGGTTTTTTCTTTTCTATTAGCAATTGTGTTATTGAAACTGAGTAATGCACACACTTTGATTAAGAGATTTGCTCTTGCAGAAGCTAGAAGGGCTGAAAAATATCTTGAAAGAGATTTGGGTAATATTTCTGATGAATCAAAAAAACAACTTGCAGTCAAAGTAATCAATGATCTTTTCTCAATTCAAGTTGAAAAAATTGAAGATAATTTTGTAATTCCAATTTCTGATTACATTAAACATTCAATTAATTTTCATGAAAGAGAATGGAAATTAATTAACAGACATGTTGAAAATGGTTTGGTTTTTTTGTCTTCTCATGAAACTGTAAGATTGATTAGAAAAGAATTAGGAAGCTACATCAATCTAAAAATAAATAATTCTAAAACACCTTCAATGATTCCTGGTTTTGAAGAATATGTTGAAAAACTAGTCTCATTATCAAAAAAATTCTCTAGTGTTATAGTTACTACGGGAGAATATCCTCCCTGCATAAAACATGCAATCGAAGTTCTTGAAAAGGGTGAAAATCTTCCACACTCGGGTAGATTCATGCTTGCTACGTATCTTTTATCAAAAGGACAAACAGTTGAACAAATTGTACCATTATTCAAAAATGCACCTGATTATAATGAACGAGTAACAACTTATCAATTAAATCATCTTGCTGGAACTTCAGGTAGTTCTACAAAATATTCTTGCCCTTCATGTGAAAAACTTCGTACACAAAGCTTGTGTTTTGCAACTTCAGAATGTGAAAATATTATTTCACCACTACAATTTGGAAAGAGAAGAATCTCATGAATGAAAAGGACATAAAATTTTTAGAAAATATTTTCAAAAAATATTACTTTGAACATTTTGATCTCTTTCAATCGCAAGAAAGAACTAATCAAAGAGAATTTGGTTATCAAAAATTCAATTCGGGAATGTCTAGACATATTTCATTAAAGGATTCAAAAGAACTTCGTTTAATGTTAATACAAAATGTACCCTCTGATGTATACTGCTCAAATGCATACTATTCTTTTCCTAGTTTACCTATGAATGAAAAAGAATGGTTAGAAGCTGATCTCATTTTTGATATTGATGCAAAGGACCTAGATTTGCCTTGTAGGGAAAAACATGTTGTTGGAATATGCTCTCAATGTAATGAAATTTCACAAAATAAACAAAAGTGCTCAAAATGTTCATCTACAAAGATAGACAAGAAATCACTACCTTGTCAAATCTGTATTGATTCATCAAAAAAGGAAGTAAGTAAACTAGTTGAAATTCTTGTAAGTGATTTTGCAATTAGTCGTGAAAATATTCAAATCTTTTTTTCTGGAAACGAAGGATTTCATGTTTATGTTTTTAATTCTCAATTTCAAAATCTGGGTTCCAGAGAACGCTCAGAGTTGGTAGATTATATCATGTTTAAAGGTGCTTTACCAGAAAAATTCGGAATGAAAAAATTCAAACCTGATAGGAATTCTTTTCCTGATTTTTCTGAAGGAGGTTGGAGAGGAAGATTTTCTAAATTTGCTTACGGTTCAAAATCAAATAGATCAAAAACTATATCCGGATTTTTATCATCAGGATATTCAAATTTTCAAAATACTCTAGATGAAGCATCTAATCAAATTGGTGTCAAAATTGATCCTAATGTTACAATGGACATTCATAGAATTTTTAGACTTCCTGGTTCCATTAACAGCAAAAGTGGTCTTGTAAAAAATCAATGTGAAAACTTGGACAAGTTTCAACCTTACACTGATTCTTGTTTTCATTCTGATGAATTAGTAGAAATTATTGCAAATTGTCCTGTTGAATTCAAACTAAAAAATAAAAAATTTGGTCCATATAACAATCAAAAAATTTCAATTCCTACTTTTGCTGCTGTATATCTAGTTTGTAAAAATCTGGCTACAGTAGCCTGAAAATGCTGGTAAGACATTAATTTACCGAAACCCGACTTTATTTGATTTTGTATAGCGCCTCAACTGATAAGCAAAGACCACCACCAGATGCTGGAAAGTATGTCAAAATTGCTATAATTGCCATTATTGGAATTGCAATTTTTGCAGTTGTTGGCAATCAGGCAGTAATTTTATCAATGAATTTTAGTGAATTTGATGAACAATTTTCTAAACCGCTTTTCTATACCCTTGTCTCAACAATAATTTTATCAGCCATTGCCTTAATTCGAGTAAATGTAGCAGGTAGATCATCAATCTTTTGGTACATGATTAGTGTGGCTATCTCCTTTGTAGGAAGAGGAGGTCAACAAGGACTTTCTACAATGATTCCTAGCTTTAAAGAATACAAACTTAGTCCATTACAATTTGGTCTTTGGCAAATTACAAAGATCTTCCTTTTTGGTGCTTTCTTTGCAAACATTATGTTTGGATTTGCAGCAATGGAATTTTTCAATGGAAACTATATGGGAATAGAAAATATTCCAAATCTCTTCTCATTACCATTTGTTACTCCTGCTAATGATCCAAGTTATGCAGCCGAGAAAGTAGTTCCAATGATTCCTGCTCTAGTAATTTTCCTTCCACCAATTCTTGCAGCAATTGGTTTACGTCTAGTAATGTACGTCGGAATTCATAGAATTATTTCAGTCATTACATCATACCTTAAAGATTCCAGTGAAGGAAAACCAAGATATCTCAATTATGTTTCTACAATTGAAGGTATTATTGGAATTGCCGTAATCTGGGGAGGATTCAATCTATTCTTTACTGATCAAATTGATTACAATACACGATATGTGATTGGTGGAACATTAGCTATAGGATTTGCCTTAATTGGTTTTTCAGTTGTTGATAGAATTAGAGCTCGCGTTTTAACACACATGTTAAAAAGAGATGTCTATGTTAGAATTTTAGCAATTATTGTTATTGGAATTTCAGTTGCAGCAGTTGTCTCTGTAAACAACAGTATTGCAGATGCAAAAAAGATTGAATTTCTTGGACCATATACTGCACAACAAATTGGAGTGAATAGATATCTTGGTGAGCTAAATAATGTACAAGAAAACATTCATGATGTAAAACTAACTTCAGTTTCCCCAAACAATATCAAAAATTATGTATCGCAAAACAGTGATGTTTTAGATGTAATTCGAGTTTGGGACTGGGAAGCAGCTTTTGCTAAACTAAAACCAGAGATTGGTCTAATTCCATATGTTGACTTTGAAGATAATGACATTCTTAGATTTAACAATACTTTGTATTGGACTGCATCAATGAAACCAATTTTACCTACATCAGTTAGCCTTGAAAATAGATGGTATAACGAACATTTGGTATACACACATGTTCCTGAGGGATTTCTAACACTAGAAGCTACAAATGGTCAAATCGTTGATAGTAGTCAATTTTTCCAGCAAAGGGAAATCTATTATGGTGAAGGAGGTCTTTTTGAAACTAATTGGTCAGGATATCCAAATTCTCGAGGTTCAACTAGTGCAGAACTTGGTGGCGTTTCTTATTCTGGTATAGGTGGTCTTGATGTTTCACCTCCATTAAGTTGGATCTTTGAGCCAAACTTTTTGTTATCATATCCTGGTGAATCTGTTCACATTATGAGATACAAAGATGTACAAGATAGAATGCAAACACTTTATCCATATTTCTTGTATGATCTATTTGGAAAAGAATTAGATTCTCTTCCTGTAACTGATGGTGAAAACTCTTATTGGTTGATTCCATTGATTATCGGTTTTGATACAAGAGACGTTCCATGGTCTGTAGGCAATCCATACTTGCGTCTTGTTGGATATGCGCTTGTAGATTCTTACGATGGTGATATTCAATTACTAAAAACAGGCGATGACTTCTTTACAGAAATGTTTGCAAATCAATATTCTGAACAATTTGAACCAATGCCTGCCTGGTTAGAAGATCAAATTAGATATCCTGTTGAACTCTTTAATTGGAAAACTGAAATGTATAACGTCTACCATGTGACAAATGTTGAGACATTTATTCAAGCAAATGAATTTTATGAAATTCCAAGAGGCTTAGATACTTACTATGTACAAGCAAAACCTCCAGGATTTGAAAATCCTGAATTTTTAGGACTCTTATCTCTTGAATTAAGAGGATCTCAAGGTAGAAACCTTGCAGGATACATGGTAGTTGAAAATGAATTATCTAATCTTGGTAATTTACAATTCTATGAAGTTCCACTTGATTCGGAAACAAAGTTAATTGGACCAACTGCTGTTAGAGAAGCATTAGATAGAGATCCTGAATTTGCCCAATTAAAGACATTATTGAGAAATCCTAGAATTGGTGATAATATCTTGTATCGTGTTGGTTCACATGATGTTTACTTTATTCCAGTTTATACCGCAGGTGCTGGTGGAGTTGTTGCTCAATTAGGAACAATTGCTGCAGTAGGTGCAGCCTTTAATGGTGAATATTTTGTTGGTTTAGGAGATACACAACAAGAGGCATTTGAAGCATACTTGAAGAAAGTTTCGGGAGTAGCAGGAACTGTATTATCTGAGGACTCTGACTATATCGAGTTAGACAAAAGTGATAGAGTTCAAATTATTAAAGATGTATTTACAGAGAATGGAATTTCAATTTCTGAACCAACATCAATACAAATTCCATTGTCATTCAAAGAGGGAGAATTATTCTTCTTTACTGAAAATGATCGTGAAGAAACAATTTCATTCCTTGAAGAATTTGTAGATGAGTTTGTTAAACCTCGTGCAGATAGAGTATTCATGTGGCAAGAAGAAAACAATCTCAATATTGGTACTATCTATGTTAAAGATGGAATTTCAGAAATCCATTATGTATCAATTGAGGTAGGCAACTAGTTGCTTTTAGTTGTAGACAATGGTTCTGTCTATACAAAAAATTTAACTGATTTTTTAGATTCAAAAAACCTTGTTTATGAAATAAAGAAACCATATGAAATTGATTTGTCATTACTTTCAAAATTTACATCTTTTATTTTATCTGGGAGAAGAAAAAATGATCCAAAAGTTAATGCTATTAATTCTAAAATAATAAAATTTTCAGTTGCAAATAATTCAAAATTATTAGGAATTTGTTATGGTGCTGAAATTTTGGCAATTACACTGGGTGGGACGATTAAAAGAAGCGATTCGCTACAAAAAGGTCAGGAATCAATCCACATTATTAAAGATAATTTACTAGTAAATGAATCAATCAATGTTTTTGAAAGTCATAGTTTTGAGATTTCAAAAATTCCTAAAAACATAATTTGTATTGGTAATTCAGCAAATTGCAAATTTGAAATAATTCAAGTTGAGAATCAATTAATTTTTGGAACACAATTTCATCCTGAAATGAGTAATGATGGCCAAAAATTGATAAATTCTTTTTGTACTCTGTGACGTTTTTATTAGAAACAAACTATCTGTTGATATGGACGAAAATCCCCATGAATTATTACTTCCGCTTGTAAATGAAGAAAATATTTGCTTACCACTGCCTATTAATGCAGTTGCAAAATATTGGAATATTCAATTACCATTATCTGAAGCAAAAGAAATTGCAAAAAAATACTCTGGATTTACTGGTAGTGTAATTATTGAGGGTATTGAATCAGCTGAACGACATGGATTAGTGTGTAAAATAGTAAATTCATCGCTTAATGAACTAAAAAAAATTATTGATATAGGAATTCCTCCAATTGTAATTTTACCAGGAATTCCAGAGGTAACCCAACATGCATCAGTAATTACAGGTTATGATCCACAAGAGAAAACTATCTTACATTATATTCAAACAGGAAATCAAGAAGGAGAAATTCAAGAAGGTGCAATTCCCGAGAAAACTTTTGATGATGAGTGGTCTCAAGAGAATTTTTTGATGATTTTGATATCTCCACCAGATATTTTGGAACAAATCAAATTGGATAATGAAATTTCAAATAAATCTAATCGCTTATGTTTTGAATCTGAAAGACAAAATATTTTGAAAAACTTTTCAGAAGCATTTTCTACACTTAATGAGGCTATACAAATTTCAAATCAAAACCCAACAGCAAATCATCTTATTGCAACAATGATGAATGAACAAAAACAATCTGATTGTGTCAAATATTATCAAAAATGTCTTGAATTAAATCATAATTTCTATCTTAGTTACAATGGTTTAGGAAATTTCTATCTTAAAACAAATGATTTTAAAAATGCAGAAAAAAACTACTCAAAGGCAATTGAAATTAATCCCAAACGTTCAGCAAAAATTTACAAAAATAGAGCATATGTAAGAGAAAAAAATAATGCAGGAGCAGATTTGATAAAAGATGATCTAAAAAATTATCTAAAATACAATCCCAAAGCCTCTGATAGAGGAATCATAGAACAGGCAATTCGTGAAATTTAATGCGGAGTACGGGATTTGAACCCGTGACCTTCAGCTTGGGAAGCTGACGTCCTACCGAGCTAGACTAACTCCGCCCGCACAAAATACGAGAGATATTAGATATTTAATAGATATTTGTGAATCAAGACAGATATGTCAAAAAACCTAGTTGTGATTCTTGGAGACCAACTATCTCAAAATATTTCTTCAATGGATAATTTTGATATAAAAAATGATACTGTTTTGATGATGGAGGTTGCAAATGAAATAGAGTATGTAAATCACCATAAAAAAAAACTGGTACTGATTTTTTCTGCGATGCGACATTTTGCAAATGAATTAAGGGAAAAAAAAATTAATGTGATTTATGTAGAATTTGATAAATCAAAGAAAACCTTTACAGAGGAATTAGAAAATCAATGCAAAAAAAACAAACCTGATTTGATTAAAATCACACATCCAGGAGAATTTAGAGTACTAAATGAGATAAAGAATTGGAAAGATAAACTCAAAATTCCAGTTACTATTTTAGAAGATACTAGATTTTTCTGTGAAATTAAAGAATTTGAGAATTGGGCTTTATCCAAAAACAACCTCTTAATGGAGTCCTTTTATCAATTAATGAGAAAAAAATTCAAAATTTTAGTTGATTCTGAGGGAAAACCACTGGGTGGGAAATGGAACTATGATGTAAAAAATAGAAAGAGTTTGCCAAAAAACCACCCCAAAATCCCATTACCCATAAAACATGAGCCTGATGATATTACAAAAAATGTAATATCTCTAGTTCAAAAAAATTTTTCAAATCATTATGGTAGTTTGGATTCATTTTGGTTTGCAACTAGTAGAAAAGATGCCTTGAAGAGTTTAGATGATTTTATCTCAAATCGTCTGAAATATTTTGGTCCATATGAGGATTCAATGTCATCAGAAGAAAAGTTTCTTTACCATTCAACATTATCTGTCTATCTAAATATTGGATTGTTAGAACCTCGAGAAGTAATTAGTAGGGTACTGGAACAAAAAGATATTCCAATAGAATCGCTAGAGGGATTTGTAAGACAAATAATTGGATGGCGAGAATATGTACGAGGAATTTATTGGCATTTAATGCCCAAATATTCTGAATCAAACTTTTTTGATGCAAAAAATAATCTACCTGATTTTTTTTGGACATCTGATACTGACATGAACTGTATGAAAAATTGTTTACAACAAACAAATGATGAAGCTTATGCACATCATATTCAAAGATTAATGGTAATTGGAAATTTTTCACTAATTGCTGGACTTGATCCAAAAAAGGTATGTGAATGGTACTTGTCAGTTTATGCTGATGCATTTGAGTGGGTTGAATTACCAAACACTCATGGAATGATTCTTTTTGCTGATGGTGGAATACTTGGCTCAAAACCATATGCTGCAAGTGGAAATTATATCAATAAAATGTCTGATTACTGTAAAAATTGTAAATATGATGTTAAAGAAAAAAATGGAAAAAATGCATGTCCATTTAATTATCTTTATTGGAATTTCTTTTTAAAAAATGAATCAAAAATAAAGGATAATCCAAGATTGTGGACTGTTTTTTCCAATATTAAAAAAATGTCCAAAGACAAAAAGCAACTAATTCAATCAGATTCAGAGAAATTTCTCTCAAAAACAATTCCCAAATAATTTTTGATTATAATTAAATAACTTGAAGTTTATTGATGTTTATGGATGCAAGATGTCCTGAATGTCATAAACCTGCAAAATTAGATGACGATGTAACTCATGTAAAATGCCCTCATTGCAATTTTGAAGCAGATTATGATTCCTATCTTGAGATTATGAAGGCTGAAGCAATCAATATGGCATCTGATTATATTCCTGATCGCCCTGGATTGTAATTTACCAAAAATTTCCTTTATCAGAACAATCCAAATGTGCACCACAATTTGGGCAGAACATATGGCATGCTTGCATATCTACCATCTTTTTTTCACATCTTGGACAGTTAATCTCATCAGGCATAACAAAATAACTCAATTCAGGCTTAAAAATAATGTCCAAACGTTAATTAGTCATATTTTTTTTTCTTGGAATACTTGGCAAACTTTAAGCTAACAATATCAGACATCAAAGGAAAATCAATGTCCAAAGAACTCAAAGATAGTGATGCAAATCCATTATTGGGTCTTGAGCTAGGACATGAAGCAGATGGAGCGATTGTTGGATTGGGTGGTAAACTCAAACTAACTGGTGGTAGTGATAAATCTGGAGTTCCAATGAGAAATGATATTCATGGTTCTGCTAGAAAATACATTTTGTTGACAAAAGGTGTTGGTTTACAACGCGCACAAACTGGACAAAGGGTTAGAAAATTAATGCGAGGAAATACTATTTCTGAAGAGATTTATCAAATTAATTGCAAATTTGATGGTGAATTTCCAGTTGAAGCACCAGTAGAAGAACCCACTGAAGAAACAACTGAAGAGAAAAAAGAATAACTTAACATATAACAACTCAAAATTTTGATTAATGCACTGGCGAGAAACACTTCCTGATTGGTATGTAAAAAAATATGGTTATCAACCATGTGTAAATATTGGTACTGCAGGTCATGTGGATCATGGTAAAACAACTCTTATTCAAGCATTAACAGGTTCATGGACTAGTGTTCATAGTCAGGAATTAAAACGAGGAATTACAATTAGAGTAGGATATTCTGATGCTGCTTTTTACAAATGTAAAAAATGTGAAGAACCTTTAGGATTTTCGACAACTCCAAAATGTAATAACTGTGGAGGAGAAAGTGAATTATCTAGAGTTGTTAGT
Source organism: Candidatus Nitrosopumilus sp. (assembly GCA_008080815.1). Classification (GTDB taxonomy): domain Archaea; phylum Thermoproteota; class Nitrososphaeria; order Nitrososphaerales; family Nitrosopumilaceae; genus Nitrosopumilus; species Nitrosopumilus brisbanensis. The sequence goes on along the minus strand of VMDM01000035.1, from coordinate 29 downwards.
TTTGTTGATAGCCCTGGACATGAAAGTCT